>NZ_JBEXLH010000026.1:0-107324 GCF_040609855.1 Nonomuraea sp. NPDC004580
GCCCGGTACGACCGCGGCGACGGCGACCGTCGTCAAGGCCCGCGCGACGACAGGCGCGGCGACAGGCGCGATGACAGGCGTGATGACAGGTACGCCGGCGGCGACGACCGCCGGCAGCGATCCGGCGACCGCGACCGCTTCAGCGGCGGCGACCGCGACCGTTTCGGTGGCGGTGACCGTGGGCGGTACAGCGGCGGTGACCGGCAGGAGCGCTTCCGCCGGGACGACCGCGCCGGAGGACGCGGCGACCGCTTCGACCGGGGCGACCGGGGCGACCGGGGTGACCGGGGCGACCGGGGTGACCGGGCCGGGGGACGCGGCGACCGCTTCGGCGGGGGTGACCGGTTCGACCGGGGCGGCGACCGTTACGAGCGCGGTGAGCGCTTCCGTGACGAGGGCCGGGGCGGTTACCGTTCCGACCGATCGGACGACCGGCGAGACGACCGGCGAGACGAGCGGGGCGCCAGTGCGTTCCGTGCGGGCCGGAGCGGGCGGCGTGAGGACGCCGTATCAAGGCCCGTGAGCTCGACGCGCGCCCGCTACGGCCGGCGTGACGGCGACGACAGGCCGGCCCGGCGCGACTGGAGCGACCGTCCCGAGCGGGCCGAGCGCGACGGCCGCCAGGCCCGCCCGCAGCGCTCCGGCTGGCAGGACCGCCCCGAGCGCGGCGACCGCTTCGAGCGCGGCGACCGCCCCGAGCGCGGCGACCGCCCCGAGCGCGGCGAGCGCACAGACCGGCGTGACCGTCCCGAGCGGGGCGGCCGTCCTGAGCGGGGGCGGCCCGAGCGGAACGGGCGTCCTGGCGCGCGTACCGGGCGCAGGGACGACGTGCAGACCATCGGCGGGGGACGGCGCGGCAGCGGTCCCGGCAGCGGTCCCGGCAGTCCTCAGCGTGACCGCGTCAAGGCGGCCAGGCAGCCGCTCCGCGACCGCGACTTCTACCCCGAGGGCTACACCGACGAGCGCGACACGACCGAGGTCCCCGACGGCGTGCGGCTGCAGAAGGTGCTCGCCCAGGCGGGCGTCGCGAGCCGCAGGGCGTGCGAGGAGATGATCGGCGAGGGCCGGGTCACGGTCAACGGCCAGGTCGTCCGCAGGTTCGGCGCCAAGGTCGACCCGGCGACGCAGGTCATCCACGTCGACGGCATGCGCATCCCGACCGCCCCCGACCTGGTCTACTACGCGCTCAACAAGCCGATCGGCGTCGTGTCCACCATGGACGACCCGCAGGGCCGTCCGTGCCTGGCCGACTACGTCGAGGAGCTGGCGCCCAGGTTGTTCCACGTCGGGCGGCTCGACACCGAGACCGAGGGCCTGCTGCTGCTCACCAACGACGGCGAGCTGGCCAACAGGCTGACGCACCCGAGCTACGGCGTGCAGAAGAAATACTGGGCCAAGGTGCCGGGCCCGATCCCGCGCGACCTCGGCCGCCGCCTCAAGCAGGGCATCGAGCTGGAGGACGGCATCGCCAGGGCCGACGCGTTCTCGATCGTGCAGGAGCACGGCCAGCAGGCGCTGGTCGAGGTGGTGCTGCACGAGGGCCGCAAGCACGTGGTCAGGCGGATGCTGGAGGAGGCGGGTCACCGGGTGATCGACCTGGCCAGGATCGAGTTCGGGCCGGTGAAGCTGGGCCGCACGAAGCCGGGCACCGTCAGGGCGCTGTCGCTGAAGGAAGTCGGCGAGCTGTACGCGGCCGTGAAGCTGTAATCTGGCCGGACGCAGGAGCCCGTGCGGTATCTCCGCGCGGGCTCTATGGCCGTGGAAGGGAACGAAGCACATGGTGCGGGCGATCCGTGGGGCGATCCAGGTCGACGCCAACGACCGTGACGCGGTCATCTCGGGCACGACCGAGCTGGTCAGCGCGATCATGGAGCGTAACGACCTGACTCCCGACGACGTGATCAGCGTGCTGTTCACCGCGACGCCCGACCTGACGGCGGAGTTCCCCGCGCTGGCCGCGCGCAAGCTGGGCTTCCACGAGGTGCCGCTGATCTGCTGCACCGAGATCGACGTCCCCGGCGCGCTGCCGCGGGTGGTGCGCCTCATGGCCCACATCGAGACCGACCGGCCGCGTTCCGAGATGCAGCACGTCTATCTGCGGGGTGCGGTGGCGCTGCGGCAGGACATCGCCCAGTAGATTCGCCGTAAGGCAGGACGCGGCAGGCATGCAGGCCGCGCGGCACCTCTCAACCGTTCAGCCCGACCAATCAGGACATCGAGATGGATCTTCGTACCGTGCTCGTCGTCGGCACCGGTCTCATCGGCACCTCCGCGGCGCTGGCCCTGCGCAAGCGGGGTGTGCGGGTGCTGCTCGCCGATCAGGACGAGGGAGCCGTACGACTGGCACGGGAGCTCGGTGCCGGCGAGGAGTGGCGGCCGGGCGCCGACGCGGAGCGGGCCGACCTCGCGGTCATCGCGGTGCCGCCCGCGCACGTGGCGACCGAGCTGCTGGAGCTGCAGCGGCTCGGCGCGGCCCGCTTCTACACCGACGTGGCGAGCGTCAAGGGCGAGCCCATCCATCGGGCCATGCAGCTCGGCTGCGACCTGTCCTCCTACGTCGCCTCGCACCCGCTCGCCGGGCGGGAGAAGTCGGGGCCGGGAGCGGCCAGGGACGACCTGTTCCTGGGCCGGCCGTGGGCGCTGTGCCCCACCGAGGAGGCCGATCCCGAGGCGAAGGCGGCGGTGCTGCGGCTGATCGAGCTGTGCGGGGCCAACGCGGTCGAGGTCAGCGCCATCGACCATGACCGTGCGGTCGCGGTCGTCTCCCACGCTCCCCACGTGGCGGCCTCGGCGGTGGCGGCCCGGCTGGCCGACGCCACCGACGTCGCGCTCGGGCTGGCCGGGCAGGGCATCCGCGACGTCACGCGCATCGCGGGCAGCGATCCTGGGCTGTGGCTGGGCATCCTGTCCGGCAACGCGACGCCGGTCGCCGAGGTGCTGGAGGCGGTGGCCAACGACCTGGCCGACGCGGCGAACGCGCTGCGGGCCCTGGCCGACGGCGACGGCACCGCGACCAACGAGATCACCCAGCTGCTCAAGCGCGGCGTCGTGGGTCACGACCGCATCCCCGGCAAGCACGGCGGGCCCGCCTCCTCCTACGCCGTGGTGCAGGTGGTCATCGGCGACCGTCCCGGTCAGCTCGCCCGCCTGTTCCAGGCGTGCGACGAGGTCGGGGTCAACGTCGAGGACGTCCGCCTGGAGCACGCCCCCGGCCTGCCGCTGGGCATCGCGGAGCTGTCCGTGGAGCCGGGCGCCGCCGCAGCCCTCACGCAGGCTCTGCACGAACGCGGCTGGCAGGTCCCCTGAGACCATCTCGCCCGCTACCCGGGCGGGCCGTTCATGGACGCACGCCGGGCGGGTCCCCTGAGACCCCTCTCGCCCGTTAGCCGAGGCGGGCTGTTCATGGACGCACGCCGGGCGGGTCCCCTGAGACCCCTCTCGCCCGTTAGCCGAGGCGGGCTGTTCATGGACGCACGCCGGGCGGGTCCCCGTGAGGGGGCCCGCCCGGCGCGTTCCGGCGATCAGCGCTTGGTGATCGCCTGGCTGACGGCGTTCGGGCCGTCGTACTCGCGGTCAGGCATGGCTTCGAGAGCCTTGACTATGTCGTTGCTCGCGTTGTGCTCACGAGCCGCCTTGATCAGATCCTGCTTGCTGGCCGGGTAGTCCACCCCGCTCAGGTGCTTCTGCAGGTCGATTGGGTTAGGTGCTGTTGTCATGACCCTCTGATGCCCATCAATCACGATATGTAACGACTCTCCAGCAAGCGTCGGTTCCGTTCCACCGCTGGTGGGAGGCGGCGGCGTTCTGAAAGGGCCGCGGGGAGCCGGCGCAGCGCCGTACGGAGACCGCGCCGGCCCGCCCGGCCGCCGCGCAGCGCGTCGAACGCGCACCGCGCCACCACCGGCCAAGGGCGCCGCAGCACGGCCGTCAGCAGCGCGTTCCTGACGGCCAGGGTGCGGCGGCCCTCGGGGTCGCGGGCGGGCGAGGGGTGATGGTGGGCCACGACCTCGTCCACGTACGCCAGCCCCCACCCCAGCGCCGCCAGATCCAGCGCCAGCCGTTCCTCCTCGCCGAAGAAGAAGACCACGTCGTCGAACCCGCCCGCCGCCAGGAACGCGTCCCTGCGCACCACCACCCCGCACGCCAGGAACCCCAGCACGCTCGGCCCCGGCAGGCCGGGCTCGGTGCCGAGGGGCGAGTCGCGCATGCGTTCCGACACCGGGTCCAGCCGCTCGTCGGGGCCGACCAGCACGCGCGCACCCAGCGCGGCGAGGCGGGGATGGGCGTCCAGCACGTCGGCCGCCCGTTCCAGCGCCTTCGGCGCCCACCAGGAGTCGTCGTCGGCGAAGGCCACGTAGGGCGTCCCGGCCAGCTCGACGCCGAGGTTGCGGCCGGGGGCGCCCAGGTTCCTGCCGGCCTCGACCACGTGGACGTCGGGGAAGTGGCGGCGGACGAACCCGGCGGTGCCGTCACCCGAGCCGTTGTCCACCAGGATCACCGGCCGCGGGTGCAGCGGCAGCGTACGGGTCAGTGTCCGCACCCTGTCCCTGCTGGCCACCACCACCGTGACGCGCGGTTCGCTCTCCACACCCTTCGCACTTACCTGCACGCCCTGTCTTAGTCGTTGACAGGCCGCGCATGAGCGGGTAGAAAGATCGGTAACAGTGTTACCGACAAGAAACGGCGTTACCGTGAGCACCCCGTACCAGCAGGCCCAGCGCGAAGGGCAGAGCGTCGTCAGAGCGGCCGTCCTCGACGCGGCCAAGCTCCTGCTCGTCAGCGAAGGGCCGGCGGCGCTGACCGTCCGGCGGATCGCGGCCGAGGCCGGCTGCTCCACGAAGGTCATCTACACGCTCTTCGGCGGCAAGGACGGCCTCAGCGAGGCTCTCTGGCTGGAGGGCTTCGCCCGGCTCGAACAGCGGCTGCTGGCGGTGCCCCACGAGGAGGGCCCGCTCGACCGGCTGATGGCCGTGCTGGGCGCCTACCGGGCGTACGCGCTGGCCGAGCCCGACTACTACCGCGTCATGTTCCTGGGCGCCCTGCCGGGGTTCAGGGCGGGGGAAGAGGCGACGCGGACGGCCAAGCACACCTTCGGCCTGCTCGTGGCTTCCGTGGCCGCCTGCCTTGAGGCGGGGGAGCTGACCGGGGGCGCGGCGGCCGAGATCGCGGACCTGCTGTGGATGGCCGTCCACGGCGCCGTGAGCCTGGAGATCATGAGCTATTTCGAGGAGGCCGACGCGTCGCCGCGCTACCGGCTGCTCTGCACCTCGGTGCTCACCCGGTTCCTGCCGGCCCACGACCGCCGTTCCTGAGACGAGAGGGAGAGCATGATGAGCACCACCCCGTTCACCGGCGGCTTCGCCCCGGCCACCGAGGAGATCACCGCCTTCGACCTTGAGGTCACCGGCCGCATCCCGGCCGAGCTGAACGGCCGCTTCCTGCGCAACGGACCCAACCCGCTCGGCCTCGACGACCCCGGCGCCGCCCACCTGCTCATCGGCGAGGGCATGGTGCACGGGGTGCGGCTGCGCGACGGCCGCGCCGAGTGGTACCGCAACCGGTGGGTGCGCAGCGCCTCCGTCGCGCGGCGGCTCGGCGAGGAACCGCGGCCAGGGCCGGTGCACTCCGGCCTCGACTTCGCGCCCAACACCCATGTGATCGGGCTGGCCGGGCGCACGTTCGCGACGCAGGAAGGGGGCGCGCGGCCGTACGAGCTGAGCTACGAGCTGGACACGATCGGGCCGTGCGACTTCGACGGCGGGCTGCCCGGCGGCTACACCGGCCACGCCCACCTCGACCCGTTCACCGGCGAGCTGCACGCGATGGCGTACTTCTTCGGCTGGGACCACCACCAGCACATCGTCATCGACGACAAGGGCGTGGTGACGGAGGTCAGGAAGATCCCGGTCCCCGGCGCGCCGATGATGCATGACTTCGCGCTCACCGAGCGGTTCGTGGTCATCTACGACCTGCCGGTGACGTTCAGCATGCCGCACGCCGAGAAGGGCTCGCCGCTGCCCGTCGCCTGGAACGAGGACCACGGCGCGCGGCTCGGGCTCCTGTCGCGCGCGACCGGAGAGGTGCGCTGGTTCGAGGTGGCGCCGTGCTGGGTGTTCCACACGCTCAACGCGTACGAGGAGGGCGATGAGGTGGTCGTGGACGTCGTCCGCTACCCCAAGCGCTTCCTCGACTCCCGGCTCGACCTCGGCGGCACGCCCACGCTCGACCGCTGGCGCATCGACCTGCGCACAGGGCGTGTGTCCGAGACCCGCCTCGACGACCGGGCGCAGGAGTTCCCGCGCATGGACGAGCGCCGCACCGGCCGGCCGTACCGCTACGGCTACACCGCCGCCACCCTCGACATGGAGGAGCGCTTCTACCCCGGCGACACCGGCCTGGAGGACCTGCCGGACGCGGCGTTCGACAACACGCTGATCAAGCACGACCTGGAGCGCGGCACCCAGGAGACGCGGCGGATGGGCCGCGAGGCGTTCGCGGGCGAGCCGGTCTTCGTTCCCGCAGGGGAGGGCGAGGACGACGGATACGTGCTCTCCTACGTCAACAACCCCGAGCGGGGCGCGGGCGACCTGGTGATCCTGTCCGCCCAGGACTTCACCGGCGAGCCCCTCGCCACCGTGCATCTGCCCGCCCGCGTGCCGCTCGGCTTTCACGCAAGCTGGATCGCCGACTGAGCCGGAGGCGGTAGCCTCTTCGAGGCAAGCTGAAACGTGAAGAGGGAGAGGCCGTGACCGGTCTGGTCGTCGCGATGGACGGCCCTTCGGGGTCGGGTAAGTCGAGCGTGTCGCGCGGGGTCGCCCGCGCGCTGGGCCTGCGCTACCTGGACACCGGGGCGATGTACCGCGCGATGACCTGGTGGATGCTGCGCCAGGAGGTCGATCTCGCCGATCCGGACGCGATCGCGGCCCGCTGCGGCGAGCCGGCCGTCGTCTCCGGCACCGACCCCGACGGTCCCACCATCCACGTCGACGGCGTCGACGTGGCGGGGCCGATCAGGGAGGCCGAGGTGACCGGCGCGGTGTCGGCCGTGGCGGCCGTCCCCGAGGTGCGCGCCCGCCTGGTGGCGCTCCAGCGCGAGATCGTCGGCGCCGGTGACATCGTGGTCGAGGGCCGCGACATCGGCACGGTCGTCTGCCCCGACGCCACCGTCAAGGTCTACCTGACGGCCAGCCCCGAGGCCCGTGCGCTGCGGCGCAGCGCCGAGGTGGCGGGCTCGACGGCCGAGGCGCAGCGCGCGGCCATGGCCAGGCGTGACACTCTTGACTCGACACGTAAGACAGACCCGCTCTCGATGGCGGATGGCGCCATCGAGCTCGACACCACCGCGCTGACCTTGGACGAGGTCATCGCGGAGGTGTTGAGACTGGTCAAAGAGCGCACCTGACCCGAAGTCCGGTGCGGGACTCACAAAGGACGAAAAATCGTGACAACGGGGGATTGGGTCGAGGCCGACCTCGACGAGCTTGAGATCGGCGAGCACGAAGACGCCACGCCGCTTCCGGTCGTCGCCATCGTGGGCCGGCCCAACGTCGGCAAGTCCACGCTGGTCAACCGCATCATCGGCCGCCGTGAGGCGGTCGTCGAAGACGTGCCGGGCGTGACCCGCGACCGCGTCACCTACGACGCCAACTGGCGTGGCCGCCGCTTCACCGTCGTCGACACCGGCGGCTGGGACCCCGACGCCACGGGCATGAACCTGCGCATCGCCGAGCAGGCGCAGGTCGCCGTCGAGCTGGCCGACGTGATCGTGTTCGTGGTCGACGCCACCGTGGGCGCCACCGACGCCGACGAGATCGTCGGCGCCGTGCTGCGCCAGTCGGGCAAGCCGGTCGTGCTGGCCGCCAACAAGGTCGACAACCAGCAGCTCGAGCTGGAAGCCGCCGCGCTGTGGTCGCTCGGGCTCGGCGAGCCCTACCCCGTCTCCGCGCTGCACGGGCGCTCCAGCGGCGACCTGCTCGACGTCGTGCTCGACGCGCTGCCCGAGACGCCGCGCCTCACGTTCGAGGCCGAGCGCGGGCCCGCCCGGGTCGCGCTGCTCGGCAAGCCCAACGTGGGCAAGTCCTCGCTGCTCAACAAGCTGGCGGGGGAGGAGCGCGTGCTCGTCGACCCGATGGCCGGCACCACCCGCGACCCCGTCGACGAGCTGATCGAGCTGGGCGGGCGCACCTGGCGCTTCGTCGACACCGCCGGCATCCGCCGGCGCGACCGCGAGCTGCAGGGCGCCGACTTCTACGCCGCCATGCGCACCCGCGCCGCCCTTGAGCGCAGCGAGGTAGCGGTGGTGCTCATCGACGCCAGCCAGCCGCTCACCGAGCAGGACCTCCGCATCATCGGCCTGGTCATCGAGTCGGGCCGGGCCATGGTGGTCGCCTTCAACAAGTGGGACCTGCTCGACGAGGACCGGCGCTACTACCTCGAGAGGGAGATCGACCGCCAGCTCGTCCGCACCCCGTGGGCGCTGCGCGTCAACATCTCCGCCAAGACGGGGCGTCACCTCGACCGGCTCGTGCCCGCCCTGGAGAAGGCGCTCGACTCCTGGTCCACGCGGGTGCCCACGGCGCGGCTCAACGCGTTCCTGACCGAGCTGGTGCACGAGACCCCGCCGCCGGTGCGCGGCGGCAAGCAACCGAAGATCCTCTTCGCCACGCAGGCGTCGGTCGAGCCGCCCAAGTTCGTGCTGTTCACCTCCGGCTGGCTGGAGGACACCTACCGGCGCTTCATCGAGCGGCGCATCCGCGAGGAGTTCGGCTTCGCGGGCTCGCCGATCGAGGTGACGATGAAGATCAGGGAGAAGCGCGCCAAGAAGGACAAGTGATAAGGTCTGCGGCAACGCGTTGACGGAGACGAGTAACCGCGGGCACCACGGCCTCAGAGAGTCGCCGGTAGCTGCGAAGGCGGCGCCGTGACCCGCCGGTGAAGACACTCCCGAGCGCGGGGAGGAAATGCCCCGCCGGCCTGACCCCCGTCATCGGGTCGTTTCGAGGCCGTCCCCTTCGCGGGGGCGGCGAAAGTGCGGTGGCACCGGGAGCTCCCTTCTCCCCCGCACTCCCAAGGGGTCATACACGTCTCGCAGGAGTTGTGATGATCTCTCGTATTCTGTCCGCGGAGCTCGCCGAGCACGCGGGACAACGAGTGACGATCGCCGGCTGGGCCCATCGCCGCCGGCAGCTGAAGTCCGTTTCCTTCCTCGTCGTACGCGACCGCGCCGGGCTCGCCCAGGCGGTCACCGCCTCAGAAGCCGTTCTGCCGCCCGAGGAGAGCGTGGTCGCGGTCACCGGCACGGTGGCCGTCAACCCGCAGGCCCCGGGCGGCCACGAGCTGGTCTCGCCCTCGATCGAGGTGCTGGCGGAGCCTGGCACGGCGCCGCCTTTCGACCTCTACAGGCCCGTGGTCGGCGCGGGGCTGCCGACCGTGCTCGACCACGCGCCCGTCGCGCTGCGGCACCCGCTGCTGCGGGCGCCGCTGGAGATCGCGGCGGCCGGCGTGGCCGGGTTCAGGCAGACGCTCGACCGGCTCGGGTTCACCGAGATCCACACCCCCAAGATCGTCGGCTCGGCCACCGAGTCGGGCGCGAACGTCTTCGCCATCGACTACTTCGGGCGGCCCGCCTACCTCGCCCAGTCGCCGCAGTTCTACAAGCAGGCGATGGTCGGGGTGTTCGAGCGGGTCTACGAGGTCGGGCCCGTCTTCCGGGCCGAGCCGCACGACACCGTACGGCACCTCGCCCAGTACACCAGCCTGGACGCCGAGCTCGGCTTCGTCCGCGACCACCGGGACGTGATGGCGGTGCTGCGGGAGGTGGTGGCGGGCATGCTGGAGTCGGTGCGCCGGCGGGCGCCGCAGGCCCTTTCGCTGCTCGGCGTACGGGTGCCCGAGGTGCCCGCGGAGATCCCCTCCGTGCACTTCACCGAGGCGCAGCGGCTCACCTCCTCGTCCGAGCCCGACCTGTCGCCCGCGCAGGAACGGTGGCTGTCGGAGTGGGCCGAGCGGGAGCACGGGTCGGAGTTCCTGTTCGTCACCGGTTACCCGATGTCCAAGCGGCCCTTCTACACCCATCCCGACCCGGCGCGGCCCGGCTACTCCAACGGGTTCGACCTGCTCTTCCGCGGGCTCGAACTGGTGACGGGCGGGCAGCGGCTGCACCGCTACGACGACTACGTCCGCGCGCTGGCCGCCCAGGGTGAGGGGACCGGTCCGTACGAGGGGTATCTCCAGGCGTTCCGGTACGGGATGCCGCCGCACGGCGGGTTCGCCCTCGGGCTCGAACGCTGGACCGCCCGCCTGACGGGCGCCGCCAACGTCCGGCAGGCCACCGCGTTCCCCCGCGACCTGCACCGCCTGTCGCCCTGACCCCCGCCTGGAGCGGCCCTCTTCGTGGGGGCCGCCCCCCAGGGTGGCAGCACTTCGCGCTCCGGTGACGCTGCACCGGCATGCTCATGCTTCGGTGACTGATATGCCCAGCTCCTCGAGATCCAGCACTGATCTGTCCTCCTGTCGTACTGGCGGGTTCCGCCACTCCGGCAGCGTGCCGGAGAAGCTGACGCCGGTCTCGTCGCACCGTCGCCGATGGAGGTGGACATCGCTGCGTATCGCCGGGACGAACAGAACCCAGTAATGGGGTGTCTGCCCGTGTTCCCGGGCCTTCTTACCGAAGCGGTGGCCCAGGACACGAATCTCCGGCGCTGCGCCGGAGTCCCAGCCCGGAAGGTCGGTGCTGACGCGCGGGCTGATCGCAGCGAACTGCGCGTGCAGCTCCCAGTTGATGGATAGGGAGACCTCCAGTATGCGCTTCTGGTTGTAGTCGACGAGATATACGCCTACTTTGTCCAGCCATTTCTTTTCCACGGCGTCGAGCACCTTGACCCGGCTGGCATCCCGAAGTCCTGTGTAGCGTAGGAAGAGATCGAATTGGTCCACGACCGCCTCAGTCCTGCTTCGGGTCGAAGTGTAGGAGTAGGTCTTCATGCACTCACCTCATCGTGAGGGCTCAGGTAGGCCGGGTGGAGATAGGTGCGACTGGCGGCTTGGTGTTGCTCATGGAGCACCGCCGCCGCGCGTTCGACGAGAAGTGGATCGAGTCGGCCGTTCACCACCCTCTCCACGTGCGCACGGTAACGATCGGATTCGCCTGAGATGAGCGAGAGGTTGTCAGCGAAGGTCCCGATCAGTTTCTCCGCGCCGGTGCGCACCAGTTGCGCGCGCAACTCCGCGAAGAACGAGATCGGGTGGGCGGGGTAGACCGCGAGCAGACGCGCCACCGTCTCGCCGTCGATGAGCCCGCCCAGGACGTGACCGACCACGCTCTGCCGTTCCTCGGCCGTCGGCTCCCAGTGCAGCACGCTCATGCGTCCCGGCCGGCGCAGCGGAGGATACAGCTTGCCGAAGTCGTTGCCGGTGACGAAGATCGGCACCCTGTCGATGTGACCCACTTTCTCTACGTCGCGAGGCCGGTCCGCCAGGTGCATCAGCTGAGCCAGCACCTGCTGATGATTGACCGTGCCGGTGTTGTTCTCCCACTCTCCGACGGTGGTGTCGACGTCGTCGATGACGATGCACGCCGGCCGCTTCTCCTGGATGGCCCGGGATGCGCTCAGGTAGGTGGCGAGCAGATTCTTACCCGGCACTCCGGCGCGTTCGCTCTCGAAGTCCGCAGCGCTGATCGACTCCGTCCGCACAGCGAGGGAGTCAAGGGTCGCACGCAGTTGGAAGGACTTTCCCTCACCAGGCGCACCGAAGATGCCCATGATCACTGGATGGACCGGCAGGTCGACATAACTCAGCACGAGATGCTCTCGCACGGCCCGGCTGAACCGTTCGGACACTGTCATCGTTGATCCCCTTCTGTGCCTTGCCGCAGGTTCGCTATCTCTTCGTCCAGCCGGTAGAGAATGCTCGAGGGGTCGTTCTGGCTCGTGTGCACACTGACGTTCGGAGCCGAGTCTCCCTGGTCAGGTGAGTTGTCGGTCCTGCTGACGAGAGCGTGCCGCAACCTACTGATTTCCAAGTCCAGATTGGCCAGAGCGTATTCGACGCTCGGAGCGTCGGACGTGGGGGTGAACACCACCGTGTTCTGCTGCACTGCGAGGCCGCTCGTGTAGTCGAGAATCTGAGCCAATTGACGGTGGATGTCGGCCAGACTCGCTCGATCGCGAGCCTGGATCTCCTTGATGTCCGCTACCTCATCGATCAGGGACTGGATCGTGGCCGAAGTCTCGCGACCCTTGATGAAACGATCTGTCAAAGCCTGTGCGGCACCTTGAATGATGCCGATCCCGAGTTCGGCGAGCATGAATGCCTCCATTCTCGAGCGAATCAGATTTCCCCTTCAGGGAAGAGTCGCCCGAGTTCTCTCTGGCGTCGGCCAAAGCTAGCTCCGCCGGCTTGACCACTGCTTGCAGCTGTTGCGGCTTCAGTGGCCCCAGCGGAGGGCGCTCTTTCAAATAAGTAACTGAAAAGCATTCACCATGAGCGCCCGGCCCGATAATAATCACCAAAGCCACATCGGCAACGAGGCGATCGAGACAGAGGCCGTGTTCGAAGCCGCGGTCCTGTCGTGGCGGGCAGCCATATCGCGAAACTGCCTGAGCCGGTCTGAGCAGCGCAAGCCCTTGTCGGCCACCACCCGCTGCGGGAGGGTCCGAGGCCGTCCCGGTCTCCGGCGAAAGCACGCCCTAACGGCGGGCCGGCATGCGGACGGCGACTGCCGCCCCCAATAGGCAGATGAACGCCGTGACCAGGAACATCTCGGTGTACTCGGTGTGCAGCGCCGCCTGCACCAGCTCGGTGTACTCGGCCAGTTGCCGCCGGTACGTCGCCGCGTCCACGCCGAACGGCAGCGGCGTGTCCAGGTGGGCCGTCAGCGACTGGAACCGGTAGAAACCCCAGGCCGAGACGGCCGCGATGCCGACCAGCATGCCCATCATCCGCGCCACCACGACCGCGGCCGACGCCACGCCGTGCTGGTCGGGGCGGCTCACCCTGAGCACCGCCGACGACACCGGGGCGATCACCAGGCCCAGCCCCAGCCCGGCCAGCGCCAGCGTGAGATCGACCGTCAGGCCCGCGCCGGCCAGGTCGAGCGGCCAGCGGCTCATCAGCGCGTACCCCGCCGCCGCGGGGACCATGCCCGCCACCGCCACCACCCGGTCGCCCAGCCTGCGGGCCAGCAGCCCGCCAAGGAACGCGGCCACCGTCAGCGCCGCCAGGAACCTCGCCAGCACCAGCGACGCGCCCAGCTCGTCGGTGCCCAGCAGGGTCTGGGCGGTGATCGGCACGAACACCATGGTGACGAGCAGCGCCGCCCCCGCCAGAAAACTGACCCCGAGGGTGGCCAGCAGCGGCCCCTTACGGGCGCCGGTGAGATCGATCAGCCGTACGGGCGACCGCACCTCCCACCACACGAACCCCGCTCCGGCCACGACACTCGCCACGATCAGCGGGACCCCCCAGGGGGGCAGGACGGCGGCCGCCGGATCGGGGTTGTAAAGCCCGATCACAAGGAGCGCCAACGCCAACGCCAGCAACCCTCCACCCACAAGATCCACCCGCCCGCCCGTGGCAACGCCGCCGGGCGCGGCGCCCTCGGGAGTGGCGGAGGGGCGCGCGCCGGCAGCGGACGCGGGGGCCATGGAGAGCTCGGGGCGCGCATCCGCGCCGGCCTTGATGGCCCTGGTCGGGCCAGGTGGGAGGGTGAGGTGGATGGCGAGCGCGGCGAGGGCGGCCAGCGGGACGTTGATCCAGAAGATGGCGTGCCAGCCGCCCAGTTCCAGGCCCGCCACCACCGTGCTGGGGATGCCGGCCAGGAGGCCGCCGTACAGCGGGCCGAGGGCGCTGCCCAGTTCCTGGGCGGCGCCGACCGCGCCGAGGGCCACCGGGCGTTCGTGTTCGTCCCACAGGTCGCCGATCAGGGCCATGGTGATGGGCAGCAGGGCGCCGCCTGCCACGCCTTGCACCGTGCGGCCGGTCACCACCATGATCTCGCCGCTCGCCAACGCCGTCAGCACGGAGCCGAGGGCGAAGGCGGCCAGGCAGGCGTGGATGAGGGGGCGGCGGCCGTAGCGGTCGGAGAGCCGTCCGAGCAGGGGCATCGCGGCGACGTACCCGAGCAGGAAGCCCGTCACGATCGGGGTGGCGCGTTCGAGGTGGTTGAGCGGGATGCCGACGTCGCCGGCGATGGCGACCAGGACGGTCACCACCACGTACGCGTCCAGCGCCGCCAGCAGCACCACGGCCCCGCCCGCGCCGAGCACCACCCGGCGGGCGCGCCTCATAGGGCCCCCCTCATAGAGCCCGCCTCATAGGGCCCGCCTCACGTCCCGTCGCACGTGCGTCACCGCGCGGGCGGCTTGATCGTGACCGGCGCGTCGTAGTCGCTGAACGACACCGTCACCGTGCCGCCCTGCAACGGCAGGCTGGCCTTGGTGAGCCGGCTGCTGGCCTGGTCGATCCAGATCTTGCCGTTGACGCCCTGAGTGACGCCGGGGACGATCTGGCCCACGACGTTCGCGGGGAAGGTGGTGGCGACCCGGTAGGAGCCGTTCTCGACGGCCTCGACCTTGGGGTCGGTGCCGGAGGCGAGCAGCTGCGCGACGCCCTTGGTGGGCTCGAGGATGACCGACGGGTCGTAGATCTGCGCCAGCTGCTGCCGCGTCATCTTCTGGAACCCGCCGGTGGCGCCCTTGAAGTGCACGGTGTCGCCCACGACGGCGAAGGTGACCTCGAGGAGGTTGCCCAGCGCTTCGAGCGTGATCGTGCCGTCGGCGTCGCCCTCGGCCGTGAGCCGGCCGTCGGCCTTCTTCAGCGGCACGTCCGGCTTGCCCTCGGTCGCGATGGAGAAGCTGGCCGACTTGACGGTCTTCATGGCGTCGACGGCCTTCTTCATCACGTCGGGCCCGGCCGGCAGCTCTGGCCCCCCGCCGCCTGACGAGCACGCCGTCGCCAGCGCGAGGACCGCCACGATCAGTAGCTTTCTGAGCATGACCGGATGCTAGCGATCGGCGGGAGGGCGCGTGGCTCCTCGCGCATATCGGTTGGGTGTCAGCGCAGCTTCTTCAGGTGCTCGACGATCGGCGCGTACGCCGCCTCGATCGCCTCCAGCTGGTCGTCGGTGAGCCGGTCGACGAAGTGCTCGCGCACGCCCTTCACGTGGTAGGGGGCCACCCGCTGGATCGTCTCCCAGCCCTCGTCGGTCAGCACGGCGTAGGTGCCCCGCCGGTCGTCGCGGCAGTCTTCCCTGGTCACCAGCCCCTTGGCCTCCATGCGGGAGATCTGGTGTGACAGCCGGCTGCGCGACTGGATGGTGACGTCGGCCAGCTCGCTCATGCGCATGCGGCGCCCCGGGCTCTCGGAGAGGTTGACGAGGATCTCGTAGTCGTTGAGCGAGAGCGAGTGCGCGTGCAACTCGCGATCGAGCCGGTGCATGAGCAGCTTGTGCACCGCGAGGTGCGTGCGCCACGCACGCTGTTCGGCCGGGGACAGCCACCGGGGCTCGCGCATGATCCCCAATCTAGCGCACGTAAGGTGGAACGCTATGGGCGGGAAGTCGGGAGAGAGCCTGGGCACGGTGCTCGTGGCCGGCGCCGCCAACCTCGCCATCGCGCTGGCCAAGCTCGTCGCCGGGCTCATCGCCGGCTCGGCGGCCATGCTGTCGGAGGCGGCCCACTCCGCCGCCGACACCGTGACCGAGCTGCTGTTGCTGGTGGCCGTGCGCCGGTCGGGCAGGCCGGCCGACCGGCGGCATCCGTTCGGCCACGGCAAGTCGGGCTTCGTCTGGGCGATGATGGCGGCGGTGGCGACGCTGGTGGGCGGCGCCGGCTTCTCCATCACGCACGGCCTGCACGAGATGAGCCACGGCGAGGAGCTGTCGAACCTCGCCCCGTCGTACGTCGTGCTGGCCGCCGCGTTCGTGATCGAGGGTGTCTCGTTCCTCAAGGCGCTGTCGCAGCTGCGCCGCGAGGCCCGGCGGCACGACGTCAACCCGCTCCGGCTGGTGCGCGTGACGTCCGACACGGCGCTGAAGGCCGTGCTGTTCGAGGACGCCGCCGCGCTCGTGGGCCTGCTGATCGCCGCCGGCGGGCTGCTCGCCTCGCAGCTCACCGGCTCGGCGCTCTGGGACGGCGTCGCGTCCGTGATCATCGGCCTGCTCCTCCTGGTGGCCGCGCTCATTCTGATCGGCTCGAACCTGTCGCTGCTCATCGGCCAGGCCGCGCCCGAGGGCATGGAGGCCGGCATCAGGGCCGTGCTGCTGGAGCAGCCCGAGGTGGCCGACGTGGTGGAGCTGCTGACGATGGTGATCGGTCCTGGCGCGGTGCTGGTCGCCGCCAAGATCGATTTCCGGGACGAGGCGGGCGCCGCCGGTCTGGAGATCGCCTGTGACGAGGTGGATCGGCGGTTGCGGGATCGGTTCCCCGAGGTCGAGCAGGTGTTCCTCGACCCCACGCCCACGCGCCGCTGATCACTCCTCGGCGGGCTTGCCGTCCAGGTCGTACTGGTCCTCCGACGCCGCGCCCAGCACCGTCACCTCGTTGATCTTCCAGGTGCCCTTCTCCTTCACCAGGCTGATCTTGAGGTGCGAGTCCTTGACGGAACGGATCGCCTCCGAGGTGTTGACCTGCTGGTCGACGACCACGATGGCGTGGGCGGTGGCCTCGTCCACGCCGGCCAGGTAGACCTCGCGCACGGTCGCCTGGGAGGTGGCCTTGAGCTTGACGATGACCTGGGCCATCGCGCCGCCGAACGCCGCGTCGTACGTCGCCAGGAAGTCGCCCGTCGCCTGGGCGGCCAGCGTGGCGCGGGTGGTCTGCAGGTTCTGGTAGTCGTAGCTGAGCAGGGCCCGGCTGAACGCGCCCGCCGCGCCCGACACCTCCACCCGCAGCGCCCGCTCGGCCTCCAGCCGGGCGGTGGCCTCCTGGGCGCGGGTCGCCGAGACCCACTGCAGCACGGCGGTGGCCGCGACGGCGACCACCAGCATCGCGCCCAGCGCCCCGAGCAGCTTGGCCCGCGTGAACCCACCCCTCGAACGCGCGTCCTGCCCGGTCGTGGCGGGCGCCTCGGGTGAGGGGGCCGCCTCGGCGGCGGCCTCCGGTTCGGCGGGGGAGCCGGCACGAGCAGGGGCCGGCTCGGCCGAGCCGACGGGCTCAGGGACGGGCTCAGGGACGGGCTCAGTGGCGGGCTCAGTGGCGGGCTCGGAGGCGGGCAGGGGTGGGTCTTCCTGGGTGTCGGGGGCGGTCGGGTGCCGGGTGGTCATGGGGGCTCCTCATCGGCGGCGGGCGGCGCGGCCCGCCGCGGTCCAGCCCACGACGCCGCCGCCCGCCAGCACGGCGAGCATGATCGCGACGATCAGCGGGGCGTTGTCCAGGGGGTCGGAGGGCCCGGGGCCGCCGGTGGGGGCGGCGACGGGGTCCGAGGTGCGTGCGGAGGTCTTGCGCGGATCGGTTCCCGGGGTGTCCTGGGCCGAGGGACGTCCGGACGGCTCCGGGTCGGCGACCTCGCGGTACCGGTCGCCGGAGCGGCCGGGGCGCGGCTCGGGGTCACGGTCGGGGCAGGCGCGCAGCCGGGGCACGGTGGGCGGCCCGAGCGGCCCCGCGTACTCCTCGGCCGGCGTGGGCCCGCCGGGGACGCTGAACAGGAACTCGGCCCGCCCGTACACGGTGTCGCCGCGCCGGTCGCTGATGTCGTCGGCGAGGCTCAGCGCGGTCGGCACGCTGCTCAGCAGGTGGTGCACGTTCCGCTCGGTAGCGGCGGAGAAGGCGGGCCGGTGCGGCAGCCCGGCGGCGGTGAGCAGGCATGACATGCCCGGCCGCGAGGCCCGTACGGCCGCGTCGAGCTGCCCGAACACGCCGGGCCCGTGATCGAGGACGGCGTTGAGGTCCTTGCGGGAGGCCCGCAGCGTCGCGGTCACCGTGCTCAGGTCGGTGATGCCGGAGGCCAGCTCGCCCCGCTTGCCCGCCAGCGTGTGGGTGAGCCGGGTGAGCTGCACCGACAGGTCGTCCAGAACGTCGGCGTTGTCGGCCAGCGTGCCGGTCAGGGCGTGGGCGTCGTCGATGATGCGCCTGATGGCGGGCGCCCGCCCGTCGAGCGCGACGGCCAGCTCGTGCACGATGGTCTCGGCGTCCTCGGGCGGCACCGCGTTCAGCAGCTTGCCGACGCCCTCGAACAGCTTCTTGTAGTCGAGCGGCACGGCGGTCCTGGCCAGCGGGATCGTGTCGCCGGCCGCGAGCCTGGCGCCGGTGACGCCGGTGGCGGGCGGCGACAGCTCGACGTACGGCTCCCCGACGGCGGAGCGGCGCCGCACCTCGGCGGTGACGCCCTTCGGCAGCCTGATCTCCCTGTCGATGTCCAGCCCGACCACGATCTTCCCGGGCGCGAGCCGCACGTCGCCGATCTTCCCGACCCGTACGCCCAGGTAGGCGACGTCGAACCCGCGGATCAGCCCGGGAGAGGAGGCGAACTCGGCCGACACCCGGTACGGCCGCTCGACGGCGTCCAGCCGGATGATCGTGGTGAACGCCCACACCGTCATGACGATCCCCAGGGCCACGAAGAACCCGAGGTTGAGCGCGACCCGGTTCCTCATCGCGGCGGCTCCAGCAGCCGGCGGACGGCGTCCACGGTGTCGCGTACGGGCCGTCCTGGCTCGGGCAGCAGCACGCCGCGCAGCCACACGTACGTGAGCACCTGCCCGTTGACGGTGATCGGCGGCGCGTCGATGAACTTCTGCAACCTGGCCACCAGCCCCTTCAGGTCCTGTCCGCCGCGCTGCATGGCCGTGGAGATGCCCTCCAGCTCGCGCAGCAGAGTCCGCAGCCGGGCGGCGTGCCGCGGATAGACGGTGAGGTTGGCCTGCTCGGCCAGCCTGGTCAGGGCGGCCACGGCCTTCTTGACGTGCTTGCGGCCGTGGGCGAGCCGGTCGGTGGCGGCGGCCAGCGTGCCGGGCAGCCGGTCCAGCTCGCCGCTGCCCTCGGCCAGGTCGTCCCCGAGCCTCGCCAGGGCGTCGATGGAGGTGGCGAGGTCCTTCCTGGCGGCCGCGTAGGCGTCGGTGACCTCGGCGGTCTGCCTGATCAGCCGGTTGACCTCGTCGCCCTGCCCGGCGAAGGCGGTGGACGCGGCGTCCAGCACGGCGTTGACGTCCTGCGCGCCGAGCGCCTCGATGAGCGGCCCCGCCCTGGCGGTGACCTGCTCGATGTCCGGCTCGACCGAGGTCTCGGAGATGGTGGCGCCGTCCTTCATGTACGGCCCCGTGGTCAGGTCCTTGCCGGGCGGCGGGGTGAGCAGGACGTAGTTCTCGCCCAGCACGGAGGTCTTGGCCACGGTCGCGGTGCTGCCCGCGGGCACCCGGTGGGCCGACTGGACGGACATGGTGACCTTGGCACGGTAGCCCTCCAGGCGCACGTCGGTGACCGACCCGACGCGTACGTCAGCGATCTGCACGCTGTGCCCGGAGACCAGGCTCTGCACGTCGTCGAAGACCGCGTACAGGGTGAGGTCGCCGGTGGTGGCGCCGAGCGTGCGCAGCGAGCAGGCCGCCGTCACCGTCACCACGAGGACCAGGGCCAGGACGCGCCTCATCGGCCGCCTCCCCTGCGCTCGAAGGGGCAGTTGCTGAGCCCGGCGGGCAGGCACGGCACCTCGCCCAGGTTCAGGGAGTCGAACAGCGGCCGCAGCCACGCCCTGGTCATCGCGTTGAGCACGACGCGGATCTGCAGCACGTGCTGTTCGCGGTCCCAGGAGTCGATCAGCACGTCGGCGAAGTCGGCGGCGCCCTTGACCGCCCGCGCCATGGAGGCGCTGTTGGCCCTGACCGTCAGCACCAGCTCGGCCAGCGTCGTGGTGGCCTGGGGCAGGCGTTCCGCGTACTGCTCGATGATCACGTCGCCGCGCCGCACGAACCCCGCCATGGACGTGACGAACCCGCGCAGCCGCCGCCGCTCCTCGGCCAGCAGCGCGCTCGCCTCGGAGAAGGCGTCGATGGCGCCCGTCACCTGGCTCTCGCGCTCGTTGAGGCTGGTGGCCAGCTCGTTCAGGCCTTTGGCCAGCTCGACCAGCCGCTGGTCCTGCGCGGCGAGCACGCCGGTCAGCTCGGAGGTGCTGCTGATGGCGTCGCCGATGGTCTTCCCCCGTCCTCTGACGCCGTCGGCGAGGTCGCCCGCGACGCCGCCCAGCTTGCGGGAGTCGAGCGCCTCGGTCAGCTTGGTGAACGCGTCGAGCGCGTCGTCGATCTCCACCGGCAGGTCGGTGCGCTCCAGCGGGATCACCGCTCCCGGCGCGATGCGCCGGTCGCCCGGCTTCCACGGCGGGTAGAGCACGACGTTGCGCTCGCCGAGCGTGTTCTGCGGCGCGACCACGGCCTTGACGCCGGACGGCAGCGGCACGTGCGGGTCGATCCGCAGGTCCACCCGTACGCGGTCGCCGTCGATGCGGATGCGGTCCACGTAGCCGGCGTCGAGGCCCATGACCTTGACCCGCGCCTCCTCGTACAGGGCGGGCGCCTTGGCGAAGACGGCGCTCAGCCGGTACGGCTCCGCCCCGCCCACCGTGCACCCCGACGCGAGCAGCACCCAGGCCGAAAGCACCGCGGCGAGCCGCCTCATCGGTCGCCCCTCCTGTCCTTGGTCCTGTCCTTGGTCCTGTCCTTCGCCCTGTCCTTCGTCCTGTCCTTGGTGACGGCCGCCAGCACCTCGGGGTTGATCGGCCCGAGCCCGGTCGCGATCGCCTCCAGCCACGGCCCCTGGCCGCCCATCGTGGACAGCCCGGAGAACGTCGGCCCCGCCCAGGCCAGCAGCGTGTTCAGCCGCTCGTTGCCGGCGCTGAGCCGGGTGGTGATGGCGGCGTTGTCGTCGAGGACCTGGACGAGCGAGCGCTCGTGCTCCTTGATCAGGCGGGTGGTGCTGCGTACCAGGTCGCTGCCGTCGCCGAGCAGCGTGCGCAGCTCCTTCCTGCGCCTGCGCAGCTCCTCCAGCATCACCTCGACGGCGTCGATGAGCAGGCCGAGCTGGGCGTCCTTCTTCTTCAGCACGTCCATGACGCGGGCGCCGTTGTCGAGCAGCCGGCGCAGCTGCGGCTCGCTCCTGCTGACGGTGTCGGACAGGCCGCCGATGTCGTCGAGCAGCCGGGTGACGCGGCCGCGCTTGACGACGTCGAGCTTGCCCAGCTCGGTGAGCAGGTCGTCCACGGCCTTCGTGTCGAGGCGTTCGACCAGCCGGGTCGCGTCCTTGACGGCGTCGTTGACCAGCGTGGGGACGCCGGTGCGGGTCATCGGGACGCGCCGCCGCCCCTCTGGCAGCTCGTGCACGTACGGGGGCGAGACGGCTCCCGACAGCTTGACGTACCGGCCGCCGAGCAGGTTGGACAGGGCGATGTCGGCGCGGGTGCCGCGGCCGAGCCGGACGCCGTCGTCCGCCCGCCAGGTGACGATCACGTGGCCCTGCGCGTAGTCGGCGCGCACCTCGGTGACCTCGCCCACCCGTACGCCGGCCACCCGTACGTCGTTGCCGGTGCGCACCCCGCCTGAGTCGGCGAACACGCCCGACATGGTGTAGCCGCCCTCCAGCAGCCCCAGGTTGCCGACCAGGAACGTGGCCGCCAGCACCGCGGCGAGCGTGGCCAGCGACACCAGGCCGACGGCGTGCCGGCTGCGATCCCTGAAGGACTTGAGCGCCATCACGACCCCACCAGCAGCTTGCGCAGGTCCTTCTCGCTCTGCACCCGGGTGTTGCGCAGTGGCGGCGGGGTGCGCATGCCGTACGGGCAGGGCGCGGGCCCGAGCGCCAGGCAGGGGATCGCGGTCATGAAGTAGTGGCCCCGGTTGACCGACGAGTACGCCCGCTCGAACAACGGCGGGAAGGTGCCGACCGCCTGGTCGATGCTCCTGACGTTGCGCCTGATGCCGCCGGTCAGCCCCGACAGGTTGTCGACCAGGGAGCCCAGCTCGCCGGCGTTCTTGCCGAGCACCTCGTTCGTGGTGTGCATGGTCGCCGCCAGCTCCACCAGGGCGTCGTCCACCAGCTCGCGGTTGTCGGCGAACGACTCCGACAGCGTCACCAGGTTGTCCACCAGCCGCTCGATCTGCCTGTCGCGCCTGGCGACCACGTCGCTGACCGTGGCGTAGTCCTTCAGCAGCTGCTCGATGGTCTTCCTGCGCTGCTCGACCGTGGTGGTGATGGCGTGGACGTTGTCGAGCAGCCGCGGGATCGTGCGGTCGTTGCCCTTGAGCGACTTGGCGGCGGCGGTGAGCAGCCGGTTGATCTGGTCGGGGTCGAGGCTGCGGGTGAGCGGGCCGAGGTCGCTGATCAGCTCGCCGATGTCCACCACCGACGAGGTGCGGGCGATGCGCGCGCCGGCGGTGAGCCTGCCGGGCTCGGTGCCGGGCAGCAGGTAGACCACGCGCTGGCCGACGGCGTTGCGCCAGCGTACGGCCGCCTCGGTGTCGGGCGGCACGGTGATCGCCCGCTGCACCTCCAGCGTCACCTCGGCGCGGCCGTCCACGACCCTGATCGCCTCCACCTGGCCGACGGGCGCTCCTGCGATCTTCACCTGGTCGCCCTCGACCAGCCCCGACACGTCGTCGAAGACGGCGACGAGCCGGTAGCCGTCGCCGGTGCTCACCCGCGCGACCTGCACGCCGATGGCCGCGATCAGCGCCACGCACACGCCGACGAACAGCGCGGCGCGCAGCAGCGTCCAGCGGCGGCGGGCGATCTCCATCAGCGCCTCCCGTCGGTGGGGCCGCAGATGCCCACGACCAGCTCGCACACGTCGCCCGACAGGAACGCCTCCACCTGCAGCTGGCGGGTCCCTCCTGGTCCCGGCGCCTCGATCAGCTCGTTCAGCAGGTCGACCAGGGTGTTCAGGCCGCGTACGCCGTCGCCCGCCAGGCCGAGCTGGGCGTAGACGAGCGCGGCCACCCGCTCGCCCGAGTGCACTCCGGCCCGCAGGTTCCCCCTGTGCTTGGCCAGGCCGTGCGTGACCTGCCCGGAGACGGAGGTGACCTCCTGCAGCAGGGCCCGTACCTTGTCGGCCCGCCTGAGCAGGTCGGGGGTGATGACGTTGACGTCGGAGGAGATGGCGGCCAGCTCGTCGCCCTTGTCCGACAGGGCGGTGCCGAGCAGCGCGCCGTCGTGCAGGAACCGCCGGGCGCGGAAGCGCTGCCGGTGCGCGACCGACATGACCGTGCCGGCGTCGCCGATCAGCTCGCGCAGGTCCTCGCCCTGCCCCTCCAGGCCCTTGGCCAGGGTGTGCACGATGACCGTCACCTCGCGCGGATTCACGGCCTGCAGGCCCCGGTAGGCGTCGCCGAGCGTGTCGGACAGGTCGAGCGGGTCCTCGGTACGGGTGATGACGGCACCGGCCGCCAGGTACGGCCCGCGCGCCTCGCCCCGCCCCGGCCGCAGGTCCACGAACTTGGGCCCGAACACCGACGCGGGTTCCACCGACGCGGTCGCCGTGCGCGGCACCCTGATCGCGTCGTCCACGTGCATGGTGACCACCGCTCTGCCCTTGGCGTCGAGCGAGACGTCCGTCACCTCGCCCACGGTGATGCCGCGGATCTTCACCGGGGATCCGGCGTCGAGGCCCTGCCCGGCCCGGCCGAACACGGCGTCGTAGCGGGTGCCGGGGACCTCGGTGGCGGTGTGCACGGCGTACAGGACGGTTCCCGCCAGCACCACGAGCATGGCGAGCGCGACGCAGAGCCGGGTGGAGAGGGAGAGTTCGCTGCGGCCCACCGCGTCACCCCGTCAGCGGGATGTTGCCGCCGCCACCCCAGAACAGGTACGACAGCAACAGGTTGAGCAGCACGATCGTGACGATCGACTGGCGGATGGCCCGGCCGGCCGCCACCCCCACGCCCACCGGCCCGCCCGTGGCGTGGAACCCGTGGAAGCAGTGGATGACGATCACCGCGAACGCGAACACCGCGACCTTGGCGACGCTGAACACGATGTCGCTGACCGGCAGATACAGGTAGAAGTAGTAGTCGTAGACGCCCGGCGCCAGCCCGAACAGCATGGTGCACATCAGCCGGGTGGCGAAGAAGCTGGCGAACAACGCGATCAGGTAGATCGGCACCAGCGCCAGCAGCGCCGCCACGACTCGGGTGCAGATCAGGTAGGTGAAGGCGTTGATGCCCATCACCTCCAGCGCGTCGATCTCCTCCGAGATCCGCATCGCGCCCAGCTCCGCCGTGAACGACGAGCCGACCTGCGCCGCCAGCGCCGTCGCCGCGATGATCGGAGTGATCTCGCGGACGTTGGCGAAGCTGCCCACCAGGCCCATGAACGACTCCGCGCCGATGGCCTGCAACCCCTGGTAGCCCTGCAGCCCCACGGTCGCGCCCACGACGAAGGCCATCGTGAACACCACGAAGATCATGCCGCCACCGATGACCGTCGCGCCGACGCCCACCACCACGTCGCTGACCTGCCGTAACACGACCCTGCCGTATTTGAGGCGAAGCACGACGTCGCGGACGCAGTAGAACAGCACCCTGCCCACGAACAGCGGCCAGTCGGACAGGGACGCGAAGCGCTCGGCGGCCCGCAACGCCGCCGTCACAGCGACCTCGGCGGGTAGGCCAGGAAGTACACCGCGGAGATGACGTAGTTGAAGGTGAAGACCAGCATGAAGGTCACCACGGTCGACTGGTTGACCGCCCGTCCCACCCCGACCGGGCTGGTCGCGCACGTCATGCCCTTGTAGCAGGCCACCCCCGCGGCGATGAACCCGAAGATCCACGCCTTGAGCAGCGTCACGTACAGGTCGGACGCCACCACCAGCGACAGCGCCCCGTCGAAGTACGCGCCAGGCGTGACGCCCTGCACGACCACGTTGAAGAAGTAGCCGCCGGCCGCGCCCGCCACGATGACCAGCGGGCACAGGCACACCGCGATCGTGCTCGCCGCCCACATGCGCGGCGTGACCAGCCGGTGGATGGGGTTGACCGACATGACCTCCATCGCGCTCAGCTCGTCGCGGATGTGGCGGGCCCCGATGTCGGAGGTCATGGCGCTGCCGCCGGCCCCGGCGATCAGCAGCGCGCTGGCCAGCGGCGCCACCTCGCGGATGAGGCCGACGAAGACCGCGCTGCCGGTGGCCGACCCGGCGCCGAGCTGCCGGGCCAGCTCGCCCACCTGTAACGCGACGGTGGCGCCGAGCGGCAGGGAGACCAGCAGCACGGGGACGCTGGTGACGCGGGCCAGGAACCAGCACTGGTCGACGAACTCCCAGAACCAGCGCCTGACGTCCCAGCTGCGGCGCAGGCCCTCCAGCACGATGACGAACAGCTCACCGACCTGGCCGAGGGCCGCGCCGGCCCGGCGCCCGACGTACCCGGACCAGGCCATCACCACCTCCGCCGCCTACGGATTGGCAACCCTACTGACGGGTTGTCCAGTAGTCGATGCTCCGGTGAGAATTTGCGGAAAAGGTATGAGAGCCCGGCTCGGACTTGTCAGCCACGCACGAAACGTGCGCGTTCCACTACAGAAGCGTGCCCATCCACGACTCGATCTCGTCGGGGTGGCGGGGCAGGCCGCCCGACAGCAGCTCCGCGCCGTCGGCGGTGATCACCAGGTCGTCCTCGATGCGCACGCCGATGCCGCGCAGCTCCTCCGGCAGCGTCAGGTCGTCCGGCTGGAGGTACAGACCGGGCTCGACGGTCAGCACCTGGCCCTCCTCCAGCACGCCGTCCAGATAGACCTCGGCCCGCGACTTCGCGCAGTCGTGCACGTCGAGGCCCAGCATGTGGCCGCTGCTGCAGAGCGTGTAGCGGCGGTAGAGGCCGGTCTCCAGCAGCGTGTCGGCCGGCTCCTTCAGCAGGCCCCAGTCGCGCAGCCCTTCGCAGACGACGCGCATGGCCGCCAGGTGGAAGTCGCGGAAGCGGGCGCCGGGCCGCAGCGTCGCGATGGCCGCCGTCTGGGCCTCGTAGACCAGCTCGTACACCTGCCGCTGCACCGCGCTGAACCGGCCCGACAGCGGGAAGGTGCGGGTGACGTCGGCCGTGTAGAGCGTGTCCGACTCGACGCCGGCGTCCATCAGCAGCAGGTCGTCGCGGCGCAGCGGGCCGTCGTTGCGGATCCAGTGCAGCACGCAGGCGTGCGAGCCGGACGCCACGATGCTGTCGTAGCCGACCGCGTTGCCCTCCAGGCGGGCCCGCAGCCCGAACACGCCTTCCAGGTACCGCTCGCCGCGCCGGTGGCCCATCGCCTGGGGGAGGGCGCGCACGACGTCCTCGAAGCCGCGCACGGTCGCGTCCACCGCCGAACGCAGCTCGCCCACCTCCCACTCGTCCTTGATCAGCCGCAGCTCCGACAGGAACGACTCCAGCTCCGCGTCGCCGCCGCCCCGCTCGACCCGGGCGTCCACCGACGCGTCCACCCCGCGCAGCACCCGCGCCGGGCCCTTCAGATCGAGGTCGCGGATGTGGGCGCACTCCACCTGGTACAGCTCGGCCGCCTCCGCCAGGTCGGGACGCGGTCCCGCCCAGAACTCGCCGTAGCGGCGGTCCCGGTAGAACTCCTGGCCCTCCTCGCGCGGGGCGCGCGGCCTGACGTACAGGACGGCCTCGCCGGACGGCTCGATCACCAGCACGTCGTCCGACTCGCCCGCCCCCGTCAGGTACGCGTACGCGCTGTGCGGACGGAACCGGTAGTCGCTGTCGTTGCTGCGCACCTTCAGCGTGCCCGCCGGGATCACCAGCCGCTCGCCGGGGAAGCGCTGGGCCAGCGCGGCCCGCCGCTTGGCCGCCCACGGCGCGATCGGCAGGGGCGCGATGCCGGCCCGGCGCTCGCCCGCCCACCCCGTCCGCATGAACGCGGCCAGCTCGTCGGTGACAGGCAGATCATGGCTGCCGGTGTTGAGCACCTCGGTCATTTTCACGGTCCCTGAGTGACATGTTGGAGTTCGTACGCAGGCAGCCTACGGGACCGCTTGACTCCGTCCCCACACGCTTGTTTGCTCTGGACGCGGGCCTGGAACACTGAGGGACAGAGGTGATGCACATGCTCATCGGTACGATCCTCCGGAACAAGGGCAGCCACGTGACCTGCGTGTCACCGGCCGCCACCGTGCGCGAGCTGCTCGCGGAGCTGGCCGAGCACAACATCGGGGCGGTGGTCGTCTCCTCCGACGGCGTCACCATCGAGGGCATCGTCTCCGAGCGCGACGTCGTACGCCGGCTGCACGACCGCGGCGCCTCGATCCTCGACGCCCCGGTGTCCTCGATCATGACGACCGAGGTGACCACGGTGGGGCCCGGCGAGAACGTCGAGTCGCTGCGCCGTACGATGACCAACCAGCGCTTCCGCCACATGCCCGTCGTCGACGGCGGCCGGCTGATCGGCATCGTCAGCATCGGCGACGTCGTCAAGAGCGCCATCGAGGAGCTGGAGACGGAGAAGGCGTCGCTGGTCGACTACCTGCACCGCTGACCCGGGCCGACTGACTACGTGGGTTGACAGGGGTGGCACGCTGGGTCCGTGATGTACGGGCCACCTCCCCCTGACTACCCGCAATATCCGCGCGCGACGAGCAGCCCGCCGATCATCGTGCTCGTCTCGGGGCTGGCCGCGCTGCTGGGGTTCCTGCTGGGAGTGTCCGTCGGATTCGGGGCCGGGTCCACGTCGCCGTCGTCGGGGGACGAGCCCGCGCCCAGGGTGACGGTGACGGTCGAGTCGAGCCCGTCTGCTCCGGTGGAGAGCAGCGCTCCCGTGCAGCCCGTCCCCACTGATCCGGCGCAGCCCGTCCCCACCGGCCCCGCGCAGACCGTCCCCACCGGCCCTGCCCAGACCACGCCTGCCCAGACCCCGCCTGCTCAGACCCCGCCCGCCCAGAGCGTGCCGAGTCAGACGCAACCGGGCGGCGGGACCCGCACCAACCCCATGTCCCTGCGCACCCTCCACGTCGGCACCGACATCCAGCCCGGCACCTACCGCACCACCGGCCCGGCCGCCGGGTTCACCATGTGCTACTGGGCCCGGCTGCGCAGCGCGAGCGGCGACGTGATCGCGGCCGGCATGCCGACGGGCGCCGCCACCGTCACCGTCCAGCCCACGGACAAGGCCTTCCAGACCGGCGGCTGCGCGGAGTGGACGAAGTCGTGACGGGGGTGTTGGCACTGGTAGGGCGAGCGTAGGAGGATGCGCACAGCCCTACCAAGGAGGAAGACATGTCGGTGTTGCAGAGCTTCGTGGACAGCGTGCGCAGCGGGGCGATCGAGGTGATCGACCTGACCGCGCCCCTCACCGCGGAGACGCCGATCCTCCAGCTGCCCGAGCCGTTCGCCAACACGATCCCGTTCCGGCTTGAGGAGATCAGCCGCTACGACGACCGCGGCCCGGCGTGGTACTGGAACGACATCCACACAGGCGAGCACACGGGCACCCACTTCGACGCCCCCGTCCACTGGGTCACCGCCCGCGACGGCCAGGACGTCTCCCAGGTGCCCGCCCGCAACCTCATCGCGCCCGCCGTCGTGCTCGACTTCGCCGCCGAGGCGTCGAAGGACCCCGACTTCCTCCTCCAGATCGACCACGTGAAGGAGTGGGAACGCGCCAACGGCCCGCTCCCCGAGGGCGGCTGGCTGCTCTACCGCACCGGCTGGGACGCCCGCTCCGCCGACCAGGCCGCCTTCCTCAACGCCGACGAGAACGGCCCGCACACGCCCGGCATCTCCTCCGAGTGCGCGCAGTGGCTGGCCGCCGAGACGCCCATCCAGGGCATCGGCGTCGAGACCGTCGGCACCGACGCGGGCGCCGCCCACTCCTTCGACCCGCCCTTCCCCTGCCACTCCTTCCTGCTGGGCGCCGGGAAATACGGCCTCACCCAGCTCCGCAACATCGACCGGCTGCCCGTCACCGGCGCCGTCGTGGTCGCACCGCCGCTGCCCATCGTCGGCGGCTCGGGCAGCCCCGTCCGCGTGCTCGCCCTGGTGGAACGTTGATCGTCGCCGAGGCCGTCGGCCGCGCCCTGGCCGCCTGCGGGGCCGGGACGGTCTTCGGGGTGGTCGGCAGCGGCAACTTCCACGTCACCAACGCCCTCGTGGCGGCCGGGGCGCGCTTCGTCGCCGCCCGCCACGAGGGCGGGGCCGCCACCATGGCCGACGCCTACGCCAGGATGAGCGGCCGGCCCGGCATCGTCACGGTGCACCAGGGGCCCGGGCTCACCAACGCGCTCACCGGCATCACCGAGGCGGCCAAGAGCCGCACTCCGATGGTCGTGCTGGCCGGCGAGACCACCGAGGCGCAGTCCAACTTCCACATCGACCAGGCGGCGCTGGCCACGGCGGTGGGCGCGGTGCCGATGCGCGTCACGAGCGCGGACGAGGCCGTCGCGCAGGCGGTGCGGGCGTACCGGGTGGCGGCGGGGGAGCGGCGTACGGTGCTGCTCAACCTGCCGCTCGACGTCCAGTCCGCCCCTCACACCGGTGCGGTCGAGGTGCCCGCCGGGTCTCAGACGTCCTCGGCGGAGGCCGGGGCGGTTCAGCTGCCCGCTTCGTCCGGGGAGACCTCGGCGGAGGTCGGTGCGTCTCACGTCTCCTCGGCGGAGGCCGCGGCGGGCGAGCTGGCCACGGCGCTGGAGGCGGCCGAGCGGCCGGTGTTCATCGCCGGCCGCGGCGCCCGGCACGCCAGGCGCGAGCTGGAGGCGCTGGCCGAGCGCACGGGGGCGCTGCTCGCCACCTCGGCCGTGGCCAGGGGCCTGTTCCGGGGCAGCCCGTGGGACCTCGACGTCTCCGGCGGCTTCGCCACCCCGCTGGCCGCCGAGCTGATCCGCGGGGCCGACCTCGTCGTCGGCTGGGGCTGCGCGCTCAACATGTGGACCACCCGCCACGGGTCCCTCGTCTCGCCCGGCACCCGGGTGGCGAAGGTCGATCTCGAACCCGCCGCGCTCAAGACCCACGTACCCGCCGACGTCGGCGTGGTGGGCGACGTGGCCCAGGTCGCCGCCGCGCTGGCGGGCGTCCTTCCGGCGAAGGCCGGTTACCGTACGCCTGAGCTGGCCGGCCGGATCCGGGCCGAGGGGCGGTGGCGGGCGGTGCCGTACGAGGACGGCGGCGACGGCGGCCGCATCGACCCCAGGACGCTCACCATCGGCCTGGACGACCTGCTGCCTCCCGAGCGCATCGTGTCCATCGACTCCGGCAACTTCATGGGCTATCCGTCGATGTTCATGGACGTGCCGGACGAGAACGGGTTCTGCTTCACTCAGGCGTTCCAGTCGGTCGGGCTCGGCCTCGCCACCGCCATCGGCGCCGCGCTGGCCCGCCCCGACCGGCTCCCGGTCGCCGCGCTCGGCGACGGCGGCTTCCTCATGGGGATCGCCGAACTGGAGACCGTGGTGCGGCTGGGGCTGCCGATGGTGATCGTCGTGTACGACGACGAGGCGTACGGCGCCGAGGTCCACCACTTCGGCCCGCACGACCACCCGCTCGGCACGGTCACCTTCCCACCCGCCGACCTGGCCGCCATCGCCCGCGGCCACGGCCTCGCCGCCGTGACCGTCACCCGGCGCGAGGACCTGGCAGACGTCTCGACCTGGCTCTCCGGCCCCCGGGACCGCCCGCTCCTGATCCACGCCAAGGTGACCCGCGACCGCGGCTCCTGGTGGCTGGAGGAGGCCTTCAAGGGCCACTGACACCGGGGTGGGCGCGGGACTCCTCGATCGGGGTGAGCCCGCGTCCGCCGTCAGGATTTGCGGTAGGTGCGGGCCTCCTGGGCTGCGGCGAGCCTGTCGGCCGGGGGGTGAGCCCGCGTCCGCCGTCAGAATTTGCGGTAGGCGCGGGCCTCCTCGGCCGCGGCGAGCACGTCGGTCAGGGATGAGCCCGCGCCCGCCGTCACCGCAGCCGCGATCGCCCCCTCCAGGAACGGTACGTCGGCCACCACCGCCCGGCACTCCTCGGCCACCAGCCGGGCGGTCAGCACGGAGCTGCCGATGTCGGGGATGAGCAGCACCCCGCGCCCCCTGTCGACGCTGCGCACCGCCGCCTCGACGACGTCCACGCTGGTGCCGAGCCCGCCGTCGGCCGTCCCGCCGGCCGCCGCCAGCGGCACGTCCTCGCCCGCGATGCCCCGGGCCAGCGCCACCGCCTCGGCCGCCAGCCCGGCACTGTGCGAGACCAGCACCACGCCCACCATCACAGAGCCCCGCCGCCCAACGATCGCACCGCCTCCCCGGCCCCCCGCCGTGTGCCGGCGTCCCACCGCTCCCCGGCATCATGCCGTGAGGGGGCGCTTGCGGTGCTCATTCCACCACGCTCGCCAGCGCCTCCAGCAGCAGGGCCGCGGAGGCCGCGCCAGGGTCCTCGTGGCCGATGCTGCGCGGACCCAGGTAGCTGGCCCGGCCTCTCTTCGCCTGCATCGGGATCGTCGACTTGGCCCCCTCCCTGGCCGCGTGCGCCGCCTGCTCGACGGCCCGGCGTACGCCGACGCCGTCGCGTACGGCCAGGGACAGGGCGCGGGAGGCGGGCGCGAGCGCGTCCACCATCGTCTTGTCGCCCAGCGCGGCCTTGCCCAGCCGCTCGACCGCCACCACGCCCTCCTCGAACGCCGCCGCGAACCCCGCCAGCGTCACCGGCGACTCGTGCAGCGCCCTGCCCATCTGCCGGAAGATCGACCCGTACAGCGGCCCGGCCGCGCCCCCGACGCGGCGGATCAGGGTCACGCCCGCCGTCGTCAGCACCTCGGCGGCCGAGCCGGGCGGGTCGTCGGCCAGCGCCTTGCAGACCTCGGAGAAGCCGCGGTCGAGGTTGGTGCCGTGGTCGGCGTCGCCGATCGCCGCGTCCAGCCTGGTCAGGCGGTCGCGTTCGCGGCGGATCAGCCTGGCGCTCTCCTCGAACCAGGCCACGAACAGGTCGGTGTCCATCATCGCCCCCAGCGCAGCCCCGGCGTCTCGACCGGTGCGTCCCATAGGCGGGTCAGCGTCTCGTCCAGCAGGCAGATGGTGACCGAGAAGCCCTGCATGTCCAGGCTCGTCACGTAGTTGCCCACCAGCGAGCGCGTCACCCGCGCCCCCTTGCCCTTGATGTACGCCGCCACCTCGGCGAACACCACGTACAGCTCCGACAGCGGCGTCCCGCCCATGCCGTTGACCATGACCAGCAGGTCGCCTCGCAGCGGCAGGTCACCGTGGATCGCGTCCATCGCCACGTCCGCCAGTTCCCGCGCCGGCGCCAGCGGCACCCGTCTGCGCCCCGGCTCGCCGTGGATGCCGATGCCCAGCTCCACCTCGGTCTCCGGCAGGTCGAAGATGGGCTTGCCGGCGGCGGGCGGTGTACAGGAGGTCAGGGCGATGCCGAACGAGCGGCTGCGCTGGTTGACCTCCGTCGCCACCGCGGCGACCTCGCCCAGCGGCGCGCCCTCCTCCGCGAGCGCCCCGGCGATCTTCTCCACGAACAGCGTCGCGCCCGTGCCGCGCCGGCCCGCCGTGTAGAGCGAGTCCTCGACGGCGACGTCGTCGTTCACCAGCACGGTCGCCACCTCGATGCCCTCGACCACGTCGGCCGCCATCTCGAAGTTCAGCACGTCGCCGGTGTAGTTCTTGACGATGTGCAGCACTCCTGCACCGCCGTCCGCGCCCATGGTGGCCGCGATGATCGGGTCGGGCACCGGCGCGGTGAAGATCTCGCCGCAGCAGGCGGCGTCGAGCATGCCGTAACCGACGAACCCCGCGTGCAGCGGCTCGTGCCCCGAACCGCCACCCGACACCAGGCCCACCTTGCCGGGCCGCGGCCCCTCCGCGCGGTAGACGACCTTGTCGCGGACCCGCAGCGAGGGGTGGGCCGCGACCATGCCGTTCAGCGCGTCGTCAACGACGGAACCAGCCGTGTTGATGAGCTTCTTCATGGTCAAAACATCTGCCCGTTTTCACGACCGCGCAAGCGTCATGACCTGGGCGGGGTGGATGTCGTCTACAGCCCCTACGATCCGGCCGTCAACGACGAGCCCTACCCCGTCTACGCCAGGATGCGCGCGGAAGCACCGCTCCACCACAACCCCGGCCTCGGCTTCTGGGCGCTGTCCCGGCACGCCGACGCCTCCGCCGCGCCGATCGACAGCGAGCTATCGACGAGAGCGGCATCCGCAGGACCGCGCACGGCAACGTGAGGGGGATGGTCAGCCTCCCCACGTCCGTCAAACCCGCCTGAGTAGGTTACCGTCTGCTCATGGCTGAGATCGTGTACCCGCCGGTGATCGCCGCCGCGCGGACCCTCTTTCGCTTGCTCGACATCCGCTTCCACATGGAGGGGACCGAGCACGTGCCGCGGTCGGGGGGAGCGGTGCTGGTCAGCAACCACATCAGCTACCTCGACTTCATCTTCGCCGGGTTCGCCGCGTTGCCGTCGAAGCGCCTGGTGCGGTTCATGGCCAAGCAGGACGTGTTCGAGCACCGCATCTCCGGGCCGCTGATGCGCGGCATGCACCACATCCCGGTCGACCGGGGCGCGGGGGCCGGCTCGTACGCCACCGCCCTGCGCATGCTCAAGGCCGGCGAAGTCGTCGGTGTGTTCGCCGAAGCCACGATCAGCCGCTCCTTCACCGTCAAAGAGATCAAGAACGGCGCCATCCGCATGGCCCAGGCCACCGGCACCCCCATCATCCCCGTCGGGATGTGGGGCAGCCAGCGCCTGTGGACCAAGGGCCGTCCCCGCAAGCTGCTGCAGCGGCACGTCCCGATGACCATCCTGGTGGGCGAGCCGATGTACCCCAAGCGCGGCGAGAACGTCAACGACCACGTCGCCGACCTGCACGGCCGCCTGTCGGAGCTGGTGGACAAGGCCCAGCGCACCTACCCGGAGGTGCCCCCCGGCGTCTGGTGGCAACCCGCCCACCTGGGCGGCACCGCCCCCACCCCGGAGGAAGCAGAGGCCATGGACGCCGCAGAGGCCGAGGCCCGCGCCAACAAGGAAACCTGACGCCCGCGGTTGCGCCCACGTCCACCCACCCCCGCCTCGGCCACGGCAATCGGGCCGAGGCACCGCCATATCCGCGCCACCCTGGCACCTGGGAAGGAGACGACTGACTGCCCACACCGCACCGTCGACTCAGCGGGCCCTGGTCAGTGGCCTCGGCCGCGAATCTCCGGGCCGAGGCGTTGGTGGCTTCGGGTCAGATGGCGGCCTGGTAGGTGCTGGCGCGCATGCCGGCCAGGAGGCCTGCCGTCTGGTCCAGGCTGAAGCGGCGGATCGGGTCGTGGTGGAGGAGGCCCTCGATCAGGGGGCGCATGACGCCGGCGCGGCGCGGTGGCGGATAGGGGCCGCTGCGGGCCATGCCGAGCACCGTGGCGGCGTCCTGGCCCGGGTAGGGCGGCTGGCCCTCGATGGCGCTGTAGAGGGTGGCGCCGAAGGACCACATGTCGGCCTCCTTGCTGGCCGGCCCTCCATGCAGCCGCTCGGGCGCCATGAACGCCGGGGTGCCGCGCAGCCGCCGCGAGGTGGTCATGCGGATGTCGCCCTCGGCGGTCGCTATGCCGAAGTCGGTGAGCACCACCCGGTCGCCCGTCAGCATGACGTTGGCGGGCTTGACGTCTCGATGCAGCACCCCCGCCTCATGGGCGGTGCGCAGCGCCGCGAGCAGGTGCTGGCCGATGGCCGCCACCGACTGCGCGGGCAGTGTGCCCACCTGTGAGAGCAACTGGTGCAATGAGAGCCCGTCGAGGTATTCCATCACGATCCAGAGCTTGCCGCTCTCCTCGATCAGGTCGTGCACCGTGACGATGTTGGGGTGCGTCAGCCCGGCGGCCATCCTGGCCTCGCGGAGCACCCTGCGGCGCACCATCTCGACCTCGCCGGTAAGGGTCAGCTCTTTGAGCGCCACCGTACGGTGGAGGAGCTGATCGAACGCCCTCCAGACGACTCCCATACCCCCACGACCGGCCTCCTCGTTCAGGAGGTACCGTCCGCCGATCTCCCGCATACCATCCCCTCAAGCTCGGGGATAATCATGTCACCTCGGCACAGGCTCTAGGGTGCCTAACGTGATCCGGATATGTCGGAAAGTGTAGGTGCGCTGGTCAGAGGCTCAGAAATTTGATCTGACAAAGCGCGCCACAACAGCCCGACAGTGAACAAACATACTCCAGTCGCGCCGGTGAGGACGGCAGGAAGCCCGGCGAACTCGGCCACGACGCCCCCGAGCGCCGCCCCCAGCGGCATCGCGCCCGGGGGAGCGGTGGTCGGGCGTGTGGTCGTGCACTTCGATGTGTTGCCCATCGGGGCGGTGCAGGAAGGCTGAGCGTCTGTCGCGCGATGGCGGCCCAGGGCGAGCGTCTATCGCGATGGAGGCCCAAGGTGAGCGTCTGTCGCGCGACGGCGGCCCCAGGCGATCGCCGATGGCGGTGTCAGGGGGTTTGGGTCAGGAGGTGGAGGGCGCGGTCGGGGATGCCGTCCGGGGCCGTCCGGAGGCTGCCGGCGGTGAACGGGGGCTCGGGGTCGTACTCGATGGCCAGCTGGACGCTCTGTGCGGTTTCCTCGTCCACGGCCTTGCCCACCAGTGTGAGGGCCATGTCGATGCCGGCCGACACCCCCGCCGCCGTCACGATCTTGCCCGTGTGCACCACCCGGGTGCCGACGGGTTCGGCGCCGTACTGCTTGAGGAGGTCGAGGAGGGCCCAGTGGCTGGTGGCGGGCAGACCCTCCAGGAGGCCGGCGGCGCCGAGCAGGAGCGAGCCGGTGCACACCGACGTGGTCCACCGGGTGTGCTCGTGGGCCTGCCTGATCCAGTTCACCAGGGCCTGGTCGGAAAGGGCGTCCAGGGTGCCGGTGCCGCCGGGGACCATGATGACGTCGGGGGCGGGCACCTCCTCGTACGAGGCGGTGGCGGCGAGCATGAACGTGCCGAAGTCGTCGGAGACGGGCCCGCGGGCGGCGGCGACGAGCGTGACGGTGCAGCCGGGCACCATGGAAAGGACCGTGTACGGCCCCGCCACGTCCAGTGCGGTGAAGCGGGGATAGAGCGGGATGGCCACGTGCATGACGAGTTACCTCTCCTTCGACTGGAACCGGCGCCGATGGTCGCCGGGTGGGATCCGCCGGTGCCGCCTGAAGACGCGGGAGAAGTGCCGCCGGCTCATGCCGGCCCGCGCGGCGAGCGCGGGCACGCTGAGGTCGGGGGCCGGGTTCGCGTCGATGTAGCCCTGCGGCTCCCTGAGCGGCTCGCTGCGCGGCGTCAGCGCCCGCATGGCGGTGCTGAACTGGCTCTGCCCGCCCGGCCTGTGCAGACAGACCACGAGGCCGCGTGCGACGTTCTGGCCGGGCCGTGGTCGCGCGTGACGAGGCCCGTTCCCCGCCGTGACGTGCCCGCCGGAGACCGGCCCCACCTCGACCTGATAGGCGTCGCGGCGGATCAGGGTCGCGGTGCCGAAGACGTCGGCCGGCCCGGCCATGTCGAGCAGCGGGAAACCGGGGAAGACGACGATGAGGACTCGTCGCTGCATGCCTTCCATGCTGGTCGCGGCCGGCGGATGGCGTCAATGACACGCTCATTGCAGATCGTGCCACCCGGAAGAGGCCGAGAGCCCCCCGGGGCAGGACCGGGAGGCTCTCGGCGGCGACGGGCTGTGGAGAGGTCAGCCCATGTGCGGGTAACGGTGGTCGGTCGGCGGCACGAACGTCTCCTTGATCGCGCGGGCGCTCACCCACCGCGTCAGGTTGAAGATCGAGCCCGCCTTGTCGTTGGTGCCGGAGGCCCGGCCGCCGCCGAACGGCTGCTGGCCCACGACGGCGCCGGTCGGCTTGTCGTTGACGTAGAAGTTGCCGGCCGCGAAGCGCAGCCGCTCGGAGGCGGCGGCGATCGCGTAGCGGTCCTCGGCCACGATCGAGCCGGTCAGCGCGTACGGAGCGATGCCCTCCATCTGGTCGAGCACCCTGTCGTAGTCGCCGTCGTCGTAGACGTGCACGCCGAGGATCGGCCCGAAGTACTCCTTGACGAAGATCTCGTCGGCCGGGTCGGCGCACTCCAGGATGGTCGGCTTGACGAAGTAGCCGGTGGAGTCGTCGTACGAGCCGGTGAGCACGTCGATGTTCGAGGCCGACCGCGCCCGGTCGATGGCCTCCTTGTGCTTGGCGAAGGCCCGCGCGTCGATGACCGCGCCCATGAACGTCGACAGGTCGCCCGCCACGTCGCCCACGGTCAGCGACTCGGCGGTGGCGACGAAGTCGTCACGCATGCGGTTCCAGACCGAGCGCGGCACGTACGCACGCGACGCCGCCGAGCACTTCTGCCCCTGGTACTCGAAGGCGCCCCTGATCAGCGCGGTCGAGAGCACGGCCGGGTCGGCGGAGGGGTGCGCGAGCACGAAGTCCTTGCCGCCGGTCTCGCCGACGAGCCGCGGGTAGCCGTGGTAGCCGGCGATGTTCTCGCCGACGGTCCGCCACAGGTGCTGGAACGTCGCGGTGGAGCCGGTGAAGTGGATGCCGGCCAGCGCGGGGTGGGTCAGCGCCACCTCGGAGACGGCCTGCCCGTTGCCGGTGACCAGGTTGATCACGCCGGGAGGCAGCCCGGCGGCCTCCAGCAGCCGCATCGTGAAGTGCGCGGCGAACTGCTGGGTGGGCGACGGCTTCCAGACGACGACATTGCCCATCAAAGCCGCAGAAGTCGGCAGATTTCCGGCGATGGCGGTGAAGTTGAACGGCGTGATCGCCAGCACGAACCCCTCAAGGGGCCGGTACTCCATCCTGTTCCACACACCGGGCGACGAGATCGGCTGGTCGGCGTAGAGCTGCCGCGCGTACGAGACGTTGAACCGCAGGAAGTCGATCAGCTCGCAGGCCGCGTCGATCTCCGCCTGCTGCACCGACTTCGACTGCCCGAGCACGGTCGCCGCGTTCAGCGTGGCCCGCCAGGGCCCGGACAGCAGGTCGGCCGCCCGCAGGAAGATCGCTGCCCGCTCGTCGAACGACAGGGCCCGCCACGACGGCGCCGCCGCCAGCGCGGCGTCGATGGCGTCCTTCACGTCCTGGGCCGTAGCGTCGTTGGTACGGCCCAGGACGGAGCCATGGTTGTGCGGCTGCACCACGTCGATGGGCGCGCCGCCGCCGAGGCGCTGCTCGCCGCCGATGGTCATGGTCAGGTCGGCCTGGGAACCGGCCAGCTCCTTGATGCGGTCCTCCAGCGCGGCCCGCTCGGCGCTGCCGGGCGCGTAGCCGTAGACGCGCTCGTTCGCGGGCACGGGGACGTTGCTGATGGCATCCATTTACTTACCCCCAAGGGCACGAAGGAAGAAGGCGACGTTGGCGGGGCGCTCGGCCAGGCGGCGCATGAAGTAGCCGTACCAGTCGTCGCCGTAGGGGACGTAGACGCGGACCGTGTGACCCGCTCCCGCCAGGGACTCCTGCAGGTCGGTCCTGATTCCGTAGAGCATCTGGAACTCGTGGTCGCCGATCGTCCGCCCGAACCGGTCGGCGAGCAGCTCCGTGATCGCGATCATGCGATCGTCGTGCGTCGCCACCATGGGGTAACCCTTCCCCGCCATGAGGATCCGCAGGCATCGCACGTACGCCTTGTCCACGGCGGACCTGCCCTGGTGGGCGACGGAGGCGGGCTCGCGGTAGGCGCCCTTGACCAGCCGTACGCGTGAGCCCTCCGCGGCGAGGTCCCTGCAGTCCTGCTCGCTCCTGAACAGGTACGCCTGGATCGCCACCCCGGTGCCCGGATAGTCCTCGCGCAGCTTGCGCAGGATCGTCAGCGTGGAGTCGACCGTGGTGTGGTCCTCCATGTCGAGCGTCACGGTGGAGCCGTTCGCCGCGGCGGCGGCGCAGATCTCGCGGGCGTGCTCCAGCGCCATCGACTCGTCGAGCCGCTGCCCGACCGCCGACAGCTTGACCGACACCTCACCCCGCGAGCCGAGCCCGAGCGGCCTGACGGCCTGCAGCAGCGTGATGTACGCGTCGGCGACCGCCTCGGCGGCCCGCGCGTCCAGCGTCTCCTCGCCCAGGTGGTCGACGGTCACGGCGAGTTTGGCGTCGCGCAGCCGTTCGATGGCGTCACGGGCCTGCCCGACGCTCTCGCCCGCGACGAACCGCTCCACGACCCTCTTGGTGAGCGGGAAGCCTGACACGGAACGGCGGACGAGCCCGCTCCGCGAAGCGGCGAGCAGCAGTTGACCCAGCATGCTTCAAGTGTAAAAAGCCAGCTCAGCGGGGGCCATCGACGCGCGTAACGCCCGGTGTGGGAGGCTGTCGTACAAATGCACAACTCGGCTGACCTGCAAGAGATCGTCGACGAGATCGCCGCCCGGCTGGGCGCGTCCGCGACGCTGGAGGACCGCTCGTTCCGGCTGCTCGCCTACGGCGCCCAGCACGGCGACATCGACACGGTCCGCCAGGAGTCGATCCTGCGCAGGCGCGCCACGGGAGAGGTGCGCGACTACTTCGAGCGCTACGGCATCGCCCGCGCGAGCGGCCCGGTCAGGATCCCCGCGGACGCCGAGCTGAAGGTCCTGGCCCGGGTGTGCTGGCCGTTGCGCCACGCCGACGTCACCTACGGCTACCTATGGCTGCTCGACTCGGGCGAGCTGACCGACGAGCGGCTGCGTTCGGCCGCGCCGCTGGTCGCGCGGGCCGCAGCCGCGCTCGCCCAGGAGGCGCGCAGCAGACAGGACCTCGGGCACGGGCTGCGCGCCCTGCTCTCCGCCGATCCCGAGGAACGCGCGTCCGTCTCGCTGGAGGTGAGCGGGCCGGTGGCGGCCATCGCCGTACGCGAGTCGCAGGAGCGCGTGGCGGCACTGTGGACGCTGCCGCGCGGCGTGCTGGCACGTACCGGCTCGCCGGTCGCCCTGCTCGCCCCCGCGCACCTCGCGGGGGAGGTGGCGCGGACGGTGCGGAGCGCGTACGGCACCGCGGCCGGCGTCGGCGCGCCCCGCGACGACCCGGGGGAGGCGTGGCTGAGCTGGCGCGAGGCCCGCCAGGCGCTGCGCATCGCCGAGCACTTCCCGCGCCACGCCCCGATCGCCCGCTGGGAGGACCTCGGCGTGCACCGCCTGCTGGCCAGGCTCAGCCAGGCCGACCTGCGCGAGCTGGCGGCGGAGACGGCGGCGCTGGACGCGGAGCTGGCCCAGACGGTGGAGGTCTATCTCGACCGGGGTGGCCACGTCCAGAAGACCGCCGCCGAGCTGGGCGTGCACCGCCAGACCCTCTACTACCGGCTGGCCAAGGCCGAGCGGCTCACCCATCGCGACCTGTCGGACGGCGACGACCGGCTGGCGGTGCACCTGGCGCTCAAGGCCGCCCACCTCATCGGGAGCTGACCCCCGGACAGGGAGACGGCAGGTGGCCGAGGCCACCTGCCGGGGTCGCGTGGTGGGGATCAGGCGCAGGACTCGTAGACGCGGACGAGCTCCTGGCTCACCCGCTCCCAGGAGTAGCGCGAGCGGGCCCGGTCGGCGCCCGCGTAGCCGAGCGCGGTGCGCAGGGTGGGGTCGTACAGCAGCTCGCGGGCCAGCCGCGCGGTGCGGGCGGGACGGTCCGGCGGCACCAGCAGCCCGGTGACGCCGTCCACGATGGAGTCGAGGTGCGCGCCGACGGCCGAGGCGATCACCGGCACGCCGCAGGCCATGGCCTCCAGCGCGACGATCCCGGTCACGGCCTCGCGCGGCACCGACACGACGGCGTCCGCGCTGCGCATCAGCTTCGGTACGGCGGTCCGCTTCACCTGGCCGAGCAGCGTCACCCGGTCGGCCACGCCGAGCTGCTCCGCCAGGGCGCGCAGGCGGCGCGCGTCGCGGTCCTGGTCGAGCTCGTCGGGCTCGGGGCCGCCGGCGATGACGAGCTCCACGTCGCCGAGGCCGGGCAGCGCCCTGACGATGGTGTGCGCGCCGCGGTCGATCGACAGCGGGCCGACGTGCAGCAGGCGCTTGCGGGTGCCCCGGGTGGCGACCGCGCCCCGGCGCTGGAAGCGCTCGGTGTCGACGCCGTACGGGACCACCGCGATGTTCCCGCGCGGCACGCCCAGCCTGATGAGGGCGGACTCCTCGTCGCCCGAGCCCGCGATGACGGCGTTGGCCCGGCGCCCGAGCGCCCGCTCCAGGTCCTTGTGGCCGGCGTCCACCCGGTGGAACGTCTGCGTGACCGGCACCCCCAGCCCGCTGGCGCCGGCGACGGCGACCAGCCCGCCGGTCCACGAGTAGGCGTGGATCACGTCGGGGCGATCCTGCGTCCATCGCTTGCCGAGGTGGGCGCCCACCTCGTTGAGGTAAGGGGCCACCTCGTCGGCTGCCAGCTCCTTGGCGGGACCCACGTCGATGTGCTCCAGAGTGACGCCCGGGGCCACCCGCGTCTTGGGCTTGCCTTCGGCGTTGTCACGTCGGGAGTAGATGGTGACGTGGTGCTCGCGCCCCAGCTCTCGTGCGACGGAGAGAATGCGGTGGCGCTGGTTACCGTTGGAAGAAGCGACGATCGCGATGTTCATGGCACACCTCAGCGTGGAAAAAGCAGCCTCAAAGGTGTGCCTGCGTCTTAGGCACGTCGTTCTACTTCTCAGACGATACCCAGTTTCGCGCCGATCGCAAACCCCCGCAGATCAGACACCCCGCAGGGCGAAAACCACGATCTCATCCCAAACCCGGCCACCCGAGAACGCGTGCCGGTCGGCCTCCACCGCCTTGACCACGGTCGAGGGCGCCTGCCCCGCGCACCGGCCCAGCACGTCGGCCAGCCGCTCCTCGCCGTACGGCTCGCCGCGCTCGTTCCGCGAGGAGACCAGCCCCTCCGAATAGAGCACCAGCGTCTCCCCGACGGCCACCGTCAGCGTCTGGACCTCGGTCTCCGCCTCGGCGGAGATGCCCAGCGGCACACCACCGCCCGCCGCGAACCGCACCGCCCCGTCGGGCTGCAACAGGGCGGCGGGATGGTGGCCCGCCGACGACAGCCGGATCTCGCGGCCCTTGACGAAGCCCGCCACCGCCATCACGAACATGCCGGTGCCCTGCGCGACCAGCGCCTCGTTCACCTTGCGCATCACCAGGTCGGGATCGGCCTCCCAGGCGCTGAGCACCCGCAGGCCGCCGCGCACCATGGCGCTGACCGAGGCCGCCTCCTCGCCCTTGCCGGCCGCGCCGCCCAGCGCGAACCCCCAGCCACCGGACACCGGGAACACGTCGTAGAACTCGGCGCCCACCGACGAGCCGGGGTGGTAGACGGCCGCCGCCTCGTAGCCGGGCACGTCGGGCAGGTTGCGCGGGGCCACGCTGGCCGACAGCGCGTCGGCGGCCCGCGACCGGCTCTGGAAGCTCACCTGGGCGCGCAGGGCCAGGCCCAGCTGCAGCCCCACCTCCTGCATGACGGCCAGGTCGGCCAGGGCGAACGGCGGCCGGTCGTGCGCGCGTACGAGCGTCAGCACGCCGTCGCCGTGCCCGATCGGCACCGACAGCAGCGAGCCCGCGCCCATCACGGTCAGCAGCGGCCCCTCCGCGCAGAACCCGAGCACACTCTCGTCGTCCACCATCTCCTGCACCACGCCGGAGCGGCGGTCGAGCACCTGCATCACGACCATGCTGCCCGCCGGGTCGGCCGACTCCACCTGCCTGACCAGGTCGCCCAGCGGATGGTTCTTCGGCGCCATGACGGCCGCGCGGTGCGGCAGGCCGTCGCGCATCAGGTCGGCGATCACCCAGTCGGCCCACTCGGCCGCCAGCAGCCGCGTGGCCCGCTGCAGCGCGCCTGGACGCATCAGCGCGTCCTCTTCGAGCAGCAGCCTGGCCATCCTGGCCAGCAGGTCCTGCCGCCGCGCCGCGGCCAGCAGCAGCGCGCCGTCGGCCTGCTCCGGCCGCCGCGCACCCGGCTCGGGCAGCTGCACCTCCGTCGGCAGCGCCACCGCCGCGACCATCTGCTGCGGCTCGCCCGGCATCGTCAGCCTGGTCAGCGCGAGCTGCACGGTGTGGGTGCGGCCCTGGTGCGCGAGGCGCGTCTCGAACGCCGACGGCTGGCCCGTCTGCAGCACCGCCGTCAGATGCGAGCGGAACGCCGCCCGCCGCGACACGTCCACCAGCAGCGGGAACGAGCGGCCCACGAGATAGCCGTCGGGGCTGCCCAGCATGCGGGAGGTCTCGGGGTTGATCCGCCTCACCACGCCGCCGCCGTCGAGCACGATGACGGGCACGGGGAAGGCCCTGAACACCTGGCGCAGCAGCTTCAGCTCCCGCTGCCCGCCGTCCTTCTTGCCGCCCGGCCGTCTGGGGGCCTTGCGCAGCTCCTCCCGGGCTTCTGCCAGGAGTTCCGCGGCCGTGTCGAGCTCGGCCAGCGCCGCGTCGAGTGTGGGCGCGAGGTCCTTGGGGTAGGCGGCCCTCGCTTCGCGCAGCGAGGAGACGCGCCCGGCCAGCGCGTCTAGCGCGTGTTCGAGGTCCGGCATGGTCATGCCCTGAACGCTACGCCACCCGGGATAATGCTAGCCATAAGGGGTAGATGCTTGTTGCTATGGAATCGACCGCGATGATCACCCCCGGACTCGCGCGCGACCTCGCCGCACTGGGCCGCCTGGGCGAGGGCACTTCGACGGAGAGCGTGCTCAGAGGACTGACGGCGGCGCTGGCGGCAGGAGTGCCCGGCTGCTCGGGAGCCTCCGCCGAACACTGGCGCGACCACCGGGTGCTGGTCTCCGGCTCCCACAGCGAGCTGATCCTGCTCGTCGAGGGCGAACGCGAGCTGGGCGAGGGCCCGTCCATCGAGGCCAGGCAGAGCGGCGGCCGCGCCACCGTGACCGACGTGCTCAAGGAGACCCGCTGGCCGCGCTACGACGCGCTGGCCACCCGCTCCGGCGTGCGCTCCGTGCTCACGGTGCCCATCGAGGTGCCGCCCGCGCTGCTGGTGGTCGGCCTCTACTCGGTAAGCCCTGGCGCGTTCTCGCCCCAGGGCGCGGTGTCGCTCGCCGACATGCTGACCGAGCAGGTCGGCGTGGCGATGGCCAACATGTGGGAGTTCGAGGAGGTGCGCACCGACGCCGCCCAGCTGCAGGAGGCCCTGGCCGGCCGCTCGCTGATCGACCAGGCCAAGGGCATCATCATGCAGACCAGCGGGTGCAGCGCCGAGGCCGCGTTCGAGGAGCTGCGCCGCATCTCCCAGCACCACCAGGTGAAGGTGGCCGACCTGGCCAGGCTCCTGGTCGAGGAGCACCAGCGCAAGTCGTCGAAACGCGGCTGACCCTCAGTGGACGCGGCTCACTGGACACGGCTCACTGGACACGGCTCACTGGACACGGCTCAATTGATCGCGGCGAGCGCGTCCGCGAGCGTGTCGTAGATCGGCAGCCGCTGCGCCAGACCTGTGATCCACATCACCTTCGACTTGGTGTACTCCACCCCGATGAGCGCGAACTTGGCGCCCGCCGTGAGGCTGGTCTGCCAGTGATGCACGATCAGCCCGAGCGCGCGCGAGTCCATGAACGTCACCCCGGCGAGGTCGAGGATCAGGTCGTCGCCCGCCATGGCTAGATAGTCGGCGAACTGGGCGCGTGTCGTGGCGTCGAGCACCCCGTCGACCCGCACCACGGTGATCCCGTCCACGGTCGACGACGTCAGGCTGAGGGCCGCCACGGGCTCCCCGCCGTTCTCCGGCATTGTCACGAAGCAACCCTACTGTCACCACGCGATCGAGGAATACTTCCGGCCCGATGGGGGACACTGGATCCGAGGTCCAGCAGAGGGCTTCTGTCTCGAGAACAGACGAGGCGTGCCTCTGCATGGGCTTTTTTCCTTGCGAGGCCGCCTGCGATCCATATGAGGAGCAGCGATGGCTGTGCAGGAATACGTCCTCGAGGAGATGACCGCGGAAGAGCTCCTGGCCGAAATGGTCAGGGAAGAGACGCCCGACAGCCACAGGGAACGCCTGCGCGAGCGCATCGTCGAGATGCACAGGCCGCTCGCCATGGAGATCGCGCGACGCTACCGCTACCGCGGCGAGCCTTTGGAGGATCTCCTCCAGGCCGCGTATGTTGGCCTGATGAAGGCCGTCAACGGCTTCGACCCGACCCTCGGACACGCGTTCAGGGGCTACGCGGTCGTCACGATGACCGGCGAGGTCAAGCGGCACTTCCGCGACCGCACCTGGGCGATCCGGGTGCCCCGTCTCTACCAGGAGCGCCGCTCGGAGCTCAACCGGCTCGTGGCCGACCTGAGCCAGGACCTCGGCAGGTCCCCGACCGTTGCGGAGCTCGCCGCCAAGATGAACATCACGGAGGAGGACGTCCTGCTGACGCTCGACGCCTCGGCCGCGTACAGCACGCTCTCGCTCGACGCGCCGCTCGGCACGGACGACGACGCCGCCTCGCTCGGCGACGTCATCCCCGAGGACGACGACACGCTGAGCACCATGGTCGACAGGGAGGCCGTCAAGCCGCTCATCGACGCCCTGCCCTCCCGCGAGAAGCACATCCTGCTGCTGCGCTTCTTCGGCAACATGACGCAGGCCGAGATCGCGGCCGAGTTCGGCATCTCGCAGATGCACGTCTCACGCATCCTGCGCAAGGTTCTCGACCAGCTGCGTGCCGAGCTGGTCTCCTGACGAGGGCGGTCACCGGGTGAACGAGGACGTGGAGCCTCAGTCGGGCCACACGGGCCCGCCACCCGGCGCGCCCGTGAGAGGCCTGCGGTTCCGCCTGCCGGACCTGCCGCGCGTGCGGCAGTACGCCGAGGAGGAGGCGCGGGCCGCCGGCATGCCGGAGGAGGCCATCGGCGATTTCGTCATCGCCGTCAACGAGGTCGCCACCAACGCCGTCACCCACGGGCACGACCACGCGTTCCTGCGGACGTGGACGTCGAACGGCGACCTCGTCGTCGAGGTGCACGACAAAGGCTCGTGGAAACCGGGGCCGATGCCCGGCTCCGTCGGCGGCATGGGGCTGTGGGTGGCCCGGCTGCTCTCCTCCGACCTGACGTTGCGGGTCGGCGGCGAGGGCAGCACGGTCATCATGCGCTTCCCCGGCAAAAGCTGACATCGCGTTCGCTGGCATCGCGTTCATTGTGTACGGCGAAGGGGCCCGGATCTCCGGGCCCCTTCACTTCGTCCTAGCGGCGGGCCCTGCTCCGCCAGCCGCCGTTGCCCGTACGGATGCCGGCCGTGCCGACGCCCGCCTGGTGCAGCGCCAGCAGCGTCAGCCCCAGCAGGACGAACGTCATCCCGGAGAAACCGCCGGGGATCGACGCGCCCACCAGGTCGAGCAGGAACCCTAGACCGAAGATGATGGCTGCGATGATCGCGAGCATGCCACGTCACCTCATTCTCTGAGCGTGCTGGACGTTGTGGTCCTGCGAGGTTTCCTGGGCGTGCGGCACGCCGTGGTCCTGCGAGCCGCTGAGTGCCAGCAGGCGCTCCAGGACGTTGCGGTAGTCGCGCAGCGCCAGCCGCAGCTGCTCGGTCTCCGCCTCGCCGGCGTCCTTCCAGCGGCCGCGCAGCGCCTCCGTACGGCTCGTCAGGCTGCTGGTGAGCGACTCCACCACCTCGCCGACCAGGCCGTCCGCCCGCCGCACCGCCTCGCCGGGGTCGTCCACGAACGACGCCTGCAGGTCGCGCCAGCGGGCCTGCACCTGGGTGGGGTCCTGGTCGAACAGGACGATGTCGTCGGGGGCCGCGTGCGCCGGCGCCTGATCCGCGTAAGGGTCACGGCCGGTCGCCGCGGGCGTCACGGGGGTGGCCGCGACACCGGTGCCGGGGACGGCTGTGCCGTCGTGGGAGTCGTCGTCGTACGGAGGGATGCGGTCGGTCCCGGCCTCGGACGCGGCCAGCTCGTCGCCGTCGCGGGCGTACTCGCCGTCGCGGACGGGCTCGTCGCTGACGATCACGTCCTCGACGGGCTCCCGGTGCGCGAGGTCGTCCTTGGGATCGTCACGCGGATCGTCCGCGAGGCCGTCCCGCTCGCCGTCCCTGTAGTCGCCCCTGTGGTCGTCCTTGTAGGCGTGCTCACGGTCGTTCGTGGTGTCGTTTCCGGCGTCGTACGTCCTGCCGGGCTGCGACGGCACCTTGAGCTCGTCGCTGCTGCTCATATCGTGCTCACCGTCCTCGGGTGGTCTCGTGGAGGAGCTCCTCGAACAGCGCGCGGTAGTGCACCATGGCCTGCCGGAGGTCCTCGGTGGAGGCCTCCTTCCTGGCCGCGCGCCCGCTGATCTCGTGAGCCGTCCTGTAGTGGTCGAGCGTCGCCGCGTGCCCGACCGACAGGTCGGACAGGCGCTGCTCGAAGTCCTCGGTGGGGTAGCCCCGCTCGGCCATGACGGCCGTCACCAGCTGGTCCGCCTCCGTCACCGCGAAGCCGGGCGCGTCGACGAAGCGCTCCTGGACCTCGATCCAGCGGCTCGCGTACGCGTCGCGGGACTCCTGCGACAGGGGCCGGATGTCCAGCTCGGCGTGGCGCTGCTCACGGTCGAGCAGCTCCTGCTCCGCCTCCCGGCGGTTGTCGTGCTCGGAGACTATGCGTTCGTACTCCGGGCCGAAGCGTTCGCGGAGATGGGAGCGGCGCTTCTGCTGCTGCAGCATGAACCAGCCCACTGCGGCGAGCGCCACCACCACGACCACGACGACGGCCACCCATACAGAGGTGGTCATGTTCTCGCCTCCGATCTCTTTGATGAGACCAGCGACTGCCCTCGAACAGGTATGTCGAAACGCGAGCCTCAGTGAGCGTCGAGTGCTTTCCTCGCCGCCTCCAGCACGGCCGCGACGTGTGAGCCCCCTGGGGCGGCCGGCACCTCGCTGAACCCCTCCGCGGGGTCGTAGCGCACGTCCAGGCCCGCGTCCACGAGCCGCTGAGCCCACCGCAGCGCCGTGTTCAGCCGCTCGGCCGCCGGCGGCTTGCCCTGCGCCGCCGCCGACAGGTTGCGCAGGTTCGTGGCGGGGCCCGACTGGGAGTGCGTCCTGGCGAGCTTCCACGGCAGGGCGGCGCTGTGGTCCAGCATCGGCTTGGCCAGCCCCGCGGCCCGCTTGGCCTGCAACACCCCCGATTCGCTCACCCCGAAGTGCGCCGCCAGCTCCTGCACGCTCCGCCCTTGAGCGACGAGCCTGGCCAGCTCATCCCGATCGATGCTCGGCCTCCGCCCCACCGGCCGCCTCCGCTCCGCTTTTCCGTGTACGCGTGCACCTCTGATGTGCGCTAAGGTTATGACGTCCCACCCCGCAGGGGGCGGCCGACACAACCGGGACGTAGCGCAGCTTGGTAGCGCACTTGACTGGGGGTCAAGGGGTCGCAGGTTCAAATCCTGTCGTCCCGACCAGGTTTTCGCTGGTCGAGCAGGGTGTCATCCAAAAGGATGGCACCCTTTCGCATTGCTGAGTGACTACCGCGCGAAGAGGGAATCCGCCCCGTCCTTCTGCAACGAGCTGCGGCGATGGACGGGCCTGGGGCCGGTCCCGGGCGGCAGCGGCTCGGGCCGCACCGCCATACGGCTGCCGCACCGTCGTACACCTTCCATGGCCGACCTCCGCGCCCTCGCCGACGTTCCGCCGCCGGCACCCACCGCTTCACGGCCTTTCGGGTGCTTCGCATGGGCGCCGGCCGCTCCACTCACACCGGGGGCTCTTCAACCCTCATGCCTCCGGCGGGAGCGCTCCGCCCCGAGGCGGCAGGCGGGGGACAGGACCGCAACATGGTCACCGTGGCGGAAGAAGCGGCATGCCTTCCTCTGCTCCAGGTGCGACCAGTCGGACGCAGGCCGGCAGGCCCGTGCGGCGGTGGGCAGGAAAGGCAGGCACCACCCCAGCGTCGGCAACGGGCGCACCGCCTCCCCGCACAAGCTCACCTTCCGGTCGGCCCGCACCGCGTGCTGTACAACTGCCTTCTGCTGACCGGACAGGCCGAGGCGGTAGCCGTCCGATCGCGTGACGGGTCGTGCCTCGTCATCGTGGATGAGCAGGTCGTCCAAGTGGATCGGCCAGCGCTTCACTCCTCCCGGCATCTCGTGCGCATCTCCGTCCAGCGCGAGCAAGGCCAGAGTGCCGTTACGCAGCACCGCTATCACGGTCCCGAAGCGTCCGAGGAGGAAGGAAGCCCACGCTCGTGTTGATGCCGGGCTATGGAGCATCCCCGTGATCTCGGCGCGGCGGCCGACTCTGGTGGAGGGGGTGGTCACAGTGCCTGCTCTCCTGCTTCCTGCTCCTTCAACTGGTCGGCGAGCTGGGCGATGTCGTCCGCGTCGATCGTCTGTGCCAGGCCGTGATCTATCTCGTGCTGAGACAGACGACGACCGTTCCGGGTGGCCCAGATGCGACCGGCGGAACTACGCCAAATGCACCAACCGGGAAATGCCGCTTGGAGGTCTTCGAGAATTACCGGGGTTGACATGGGATCAGCGTGCTTACCTGCGCGTGACAAACCCACCGCGTTACCAAGACGTCCAGGACGTTATGGCGTTACGCTCCAGACGTCCCTGACGTCCTCAGCGCGAGGTGTACCGTGGCCAATGTCCCCCTACGCAGAGCCATGCTGAACGCCCAGGTCACGAACCAGAGCTTGGCCGACCGATGTGGCGTGGACATCAAGACGGTGGAACGCTGGCTGCAAAACGAAACGCGCGTTCCGCACATGCGACACCAATGGGGGCCGCCGCAGAGGCACTAGGAGTTGAGATCGCCGTGCTATGGCCAGAAGCAATCCGCAATACGGTGAAAACCGGGCCGGACAAGGAAGTCTTGACCGTTTATCCCTATCGCTCTGCATGTCCGAAGTCAATCTGGCGCAATCTCATCAATTCGGCGCGCAACGAAATCGTTTTCGCCGGTTACACGAACTACTTCCTGTGGCTGGAACACCCCAACCTCGCGAAGGTGCTCAAGCGGAAGGCCCAGCAGGGGTGCAAGGTCCGGTTCCTCGTCGGCGATCCGGAGAGCGAGGTCACCCGGCGGCGTGAGGAGGTGGAGAACGTTCCGCTGACCGTCTCCACGCGCATCCGGATCACGTTGTCGGAGGTGGAGCAGCTACGAGAGGTTCCCGGCGTCGAAGCCCGGTTCGGTGATGGACACATCGCTATGAGCGTGTTCCGGTTCGACTCGGAAATGCTTGTCACGCCACACTTGGCCAATCTGGTCGGGCACGACTCGCCTATGCTGCACCTGCGACGGTATCAGGATGACGGCCTGTTCGACCGGTTCGCTTACCATGCCTCTGAGCTGTGGAGCAACGGCCGAGACTTGTGGCAGCAGGCCCAGCCCACGGGCCAGATCCTGGGTGACTAACTGAGTGACAACCGGCCCGGACGACCATGGATCTGAGGGGATCGTACGGGACGGTCGTACCAGGTGGGGGCGGGTTTCGGCCGTGTTCCCGCTCCGTCATGATGTGCCTGGGGGTCAAGGGGTCGCAGGTTCTCATCCTGGTGCCGGGGTCCGTGTTCGAGCCCTATGCGTACGGACTGTTCCCCGACAGCGACGAGGGCCGGGGCGACGAAGTGTCGGCCAACGCCTGTCTCACCATCGTGGGACGGATGACCGGACGCTTCCTCGACGACGACTGGTTCCGCACCGCCGGCACGCTCTTCCCGCTCCCATGACTCCCGGGCACCGCAGGACGAGGGAGTCATAGGGGCTTATAGCGGGCGCTTGGTGCCGGATTCGCCGTCGGCCAGCACCATGACCTGCGGGGTGCGGACGACCGTGGCGGCCTGCGCGCAGTCCGAGGGGTTGGCGGCCTGGGCCGGGGCGGTGGTGAGGGCGAGGACGGCGACCAGCGTGGCGGCCGAGGCGGCGGTGCGGCGGGCCCAGGGGCGGGTTCTCATGCGGTCTCCCGGTTCTCAGGCGCGGGTGTCCCCGGAGGCGGGGTCCCCGATCACGGTCCTTGGTCAGGTTCAGGATCCGTGGCGGGCATGCGTGTGTCCATCGCGTGGCCGCGGATGGCCAGTTGTCGTATGAATATCGGATTTGTACGATGACTTGCGTACGCCAGCCCATCCTGACCCCGCGAGGTTCCTCATGGCCGACCGCATCCGTCACGTCACGCTCTCCTCCGTCACGCTTCCCCTGGACGTGCCCGTCAGCGACGCCAAGGTGCTCACCGGGCGGCAGAAGCCGATGACGGAGATCGTGTTCCTGTTCGCCGAGATCGCGACCGAGGACGGGCACTCCGGCACCGGGTTCGGCTACTCCAAGCGGGCCGGCGGCCCCGCGCAGTACGCGCACGCCAAGGAGGTGGGCGAGAACCTCATCGGGCAGGACCCGTCCGACATCGGCAGGGTGTACGACACGCTGCTGTGGGCGGGCGCGTCCGTGGGCCGCTCCGGGGTGGCCACGCAGGCGCTGGCGGCCATCGACGTGGCCCTGTGGGACCTGAAGGCGCGGCGGGCCGGGCTGCCGCTGGCGAAGCTGCTGGGGGCCTACCGGGACTCGGTGCGGGCGTACAACACCTCGGGCGGCTTCCTGCACGCGCCGATCGAGGAGGTGAAGCAGCGGGCCTCGCAGTCCCTGGCCGACGGCATCGGCGGGATCAAGATCAAGGTCGGGCAGCCGGACATGAAGGAGGACCTGCGGCGGCTGGCGGCGGTCAGGGAGCACCTCGGGGACGGGGTGCCGCTGATGGTGGACGCCAACCAGCAGTGGGACCGGGCGAGCGCGCTGCGGTTCGGGCGGGCCGTGGAGGACTTCGGGCTGGTGTGGATCGAGGAGCCGCTGGACGCGTACGACGCCGAGGGGCACGCGCAGCTGGCCGCCGCGCTGGACACGCCGATCGCGACCGGCGAGATGCTCTCCAGCGTGGCCGAGCACGTACGGCTCATCGAGGCCCGCGCCGCCGACGTCATCCAGCCCGACGCGCCCCGCGTCGGCGGCATCACCTCCTTCCTGCGCCTGGCCGCCCTCGCCGATCACGCGGGGCTGCAGCTCGCGCCGCACTTCGCCATGGAGATCCACCTCCACCTGGCCGCCGCCTACCCGCGCGAGCCGTGGGTGGAGCACTTCGAGTGGTTGAACCCGCTGTTCAACGAGCGCCTGGAGACGCGCGACGGGCGCATGATCGTGCCGGACCGCCCTGGGCTCGGGTTCACGCTGAGCGAGCAGTGCCGCGCGTGGGTGACGGACAGCGTCGAGTTCGGGAAGGCGTGATCCGCGTGGGCGACGCGATCGCGTACGTCCGGTTCGCCCGGTACGCGGTGCCGCTCGCGGCCCCCGTCAGCGACGCCAAGGTGGCCACGGGGCGGCAGCGCCCGCTGTCCCAGATCGACGTGCTGACCTGCGAGATCGGCACCAGCGACGGCCTGCGCGGGCTCGGCTTCTCCTACACGACCAGGGCGGGCACCCCGGCGCAGTACGCGCACGTCAGGGAGGTGGGGGAGAGCCTGCTGGGGCGTGACCCGTCGGACATCGGCAAGACGTACGAGGCGCTGTTGTGGGCGGGCGCGTCCGTGGGCCGCTCCGGGGTGGCCACGCAGGCGCTGGCGGCCGTGGACGTGGCCCTGTGGGACGTCAAGGCGCGGCGGGCCGGGTTGCCGCTGGCGAAGCTGCTGGGGGCCTACCGGGATTCCGTGCGGGTCTACAACACCTCGGGCGGTTACCTCCAGGCGCCGCTGGACGAGGTCAAGGAGCGGGCCTCGCAGTCCCTGGCCGGCGGCATCGGCGGGATCAAGATCAAGGTCGGGCAGCCGGACATGAAGGAGGACCTGCGGCGGCTGGGGGCGGTCAGGGAGCACCTCGGCGACGGGGTGCCGCTGATGGTGGACGCCAACCAGCAGTGGGACCGGGCGTCGGCGCTGCGGTTCGGGCGGGCCGTGGAGGACTTCGGGCTGGTGTGGATCGAGGAGCCGCTGGACGCGTACGACACCGAGGGGCACGCGCAGCTGGCCGCCGCCCTGGACACGCCGATCGCCACCGGCGAGATGCTCACCAGCGTCGCCGGGCACGTCGATCTCATCGAGGCCCGCGCCGCGGACGTCATCCAGCCCGACGTGCCGCGCGTCGGCGGCATCACCCCCTACCTCAAGGTCGCCGCGCTGGCCGACCACGCGCACACGCAGGTCGCGCCGCACTTCGTGATGGAGATCCACGTGCACCTGGCCGCCGCGTTCCCGCGCGAGTCGTGGGTGGAGCACATCGAGTGGCTGGCGCCGCTGTTCGAGGAGCGGATGCGCATCGAGGGCGGGCGGATGGCCGTGCCGGACCGTCCAGGGCTGGGGCTGAGCCTGGCCGGGCGGGCCCGCGACCGGCTGATCGACGACGTCGAGTTCCACGGCTCAGGCCGGTAGATTGTCCGCCGTGCCGAGCGACCAGGGCGATGCCGCGCCGAGCGACCAGAGCGATGCCGCGCCCAGCGGCCGGAAGGCGGCGCGCAGGATCGGGCGGGACGGCGGGCGCGGGCTGGCGCACGAGCTGGTCGAGCGGCTCCGCGCCCGCATCCTGGCCGGCGAGATCAGGCCAGGCGACAAGCTGCCCACCGAGTCATCGCTGATCAAGGAGTTCGGGGTCAGCCGCACGGTGGTGCGCGAGGCCGTCTCGCGGCTGCAGGCGGCCGGGCTGGTGGAGACGTTCCAGGGGCGGGGCTCGTTCGTGCTGGCGCTGCCGCCGCCCACGGCGTTCTCGGTGGAGGCGGCGCAGGTGCGCACCCACCGCGACGTCCTCGACATGATCGACTTCCGCATCGGCGTCGAGACGGAGGCCGCCGGGCTGGCCGCTGAGCGGCGTACGGACCTGCAGCTCAAAGCCATCGAGCGGGCCCTGATCGACCTCGGGCGGTCCGGCGAGCAGCCGGGCCACGCCGTCGAGGCCGACTTCGCCTTCCACATGAAGGTGGCACTGGCGTCGGGCAACCGGTTCTACTCCGACCTGCTGGCCTCGCTCGGCCCCATGATGATCATGCTGCCGCGCACCCGGCTCGAACACGTCTACACGGTCTCCGACGCCACCCACCTCACGCGGGTGACGCTGGAGCACGAGAACGTCTACCGCGCCGTCGCCGACAGGGACGCGGCGGCGGCGCGGGCGGCGATGCGGCTGCACCTGTCCAACAGCCGCGCCCGCCTGCAGGCCCCGTAGGAGGGCTACCAGCGGGCGGTGTTCGGGGTGAAACCGGGGACGATCGAGCGCATGTACGCGGTGTCCTCGCGCCCGCGCTGCCCGCAGCGCAGATACTGCTCGTGCAGCGCGGCCAGCGCGTCCTCGTCCAGCTCGACCCCGAGGCCGGGGCCGCGCGGCACGGCCACGCCGCCGTCGCGGAACTCCAGCACGCCCGGCTTGACGACCTCCTCGGTCTTCCACGGGTAGTGGGTGTCGCAGGCGTAGGTGAGGTTGGGCGTGGCGGCGGCCAGGTGGGTCATCGCGGCCAGGCTGACCCCGAGATGCGAGTTGGAGTGCATCGACAGCCCCATGCCGAACGTCTCGCAGATGCCCCCGAGCAGCGCCGAGCGGCGCAGCCCGCCCCACAGGTGGTGGTCGGAGAGCACGACCTGCACGGCGTCGGCGGCCACGGCCGGCTTGAGGTGCTCGAAGGCGATCACGCACATGTTCGTGGCCAGCGGCAGCTCGGTGTGCTTCGCGACCTCGGCCATGCCGTCGATGCCGGGCGTCGGGTCCTCCAGGTACTCCAGCACGCCGGACAGCCGGCCGGCCACCTCGATCGAGGTGCCGACGGTCCATGCGCCGTTGGGGTCGATGCGCAGCGCGTGGCCGGGGAAGGCGGCGGCCAGCGCCTCGACGGTCTCGGCCTCGTGGCGGGGCTCGTACACGCCGCCCTTGAGCTTGACGGCGGTGAAGCCGTACTCGCCGACCATCCGGCGCGCCTGGGCGACCAGCTGCTCGGGCGTGCGGCCCTCGCCCCACGTGTCCTCGTCGTGGCCGGGGTGCCCGGCCCATTTGTAGAACAGGTACGCCGAGTACGGCACCCGGTCGCGTACGGCGCCGCCCAGCAGGTCGCTCACCGGCCGGCCGAGCGCCCTGCCCTGGAGGTCGAGCAGCGCCACCTCGAACGGCGACACCACGGTGTCCACGGCGCTGGAGACCTCCAGCATGCCGCCGAAGCTGGCCCCCGCACCGCCGGTCGAGGCGCCGAGCGTCTCGGTGACGACGCGGCGCAGGGCGTGCAGGTCGAAGACGTCCGCGCCGGGCAGGGCCGCGGCCACCGCCTCCAGGCGGCCGAGATGCGCCTCGTCGGCGTACGTCTCGCCGAGCCCCACCAGCCCCTCGTCGGTGTGCACCTGGACGATCGCGCGCAGCACGTACGGCTGGTGCACGCCCACCACGTTGAGCAGGGGCGGGTCGCGGAAGGCGACGGGCGTGACGACGACCCGGCTGACCCGGCCGGCGGTGACGGTCATGAAGTCCTCTCCTCGGCACGATCGGCGGCACCCTGCGCCGGTCTGCGGCGCACGGCTCTGCGGATCAGCGGCCAGGCGGCCACGATCACCACGATGGCGAACACCGTCCCAGAAATGGGGCGGGTGAGGAAGCCCGCGGGATTGCCGCCGAAGATGAGCAGCCCCTGACGCGCCGAGCTCTCGATCATCGTGCCCAGCACGAACGCCAGCACCAGCGGCCCCGGCTCGAAGCCGAACTTCTTCATCAGGTAGCCCAGCACGCCGAAGGCGATCACCAGGAAGATGTCGTAGACCTGGTTGCGCACGGTGTAGGCGCCGAGCAGCGTGATCAGCACCGTGATCGGGGCCAGGACGGCCGGGCGCACCCGCAGGATCCTGACGAACACGCCGACCATGGGGATGCTCATGATCAGCAGCAGGATGTTGCCGATGTACATCGAGTTGATGACGCCCCAGAAGACGTCGGGGTGCTCGGTGACGAGTTGCGGCCCCGGCTGGATGCCCTGGATGAGCAGCGCGCCGAAGATCAGCGCCATCGTGGCGTTGGCGGGGATGCCGAGCGTCAGCAGCGGGATGAACGAGGAGGTGGCGGCGGCGTTGTTGGCGGTCTCGGGCGCGGCCACGCCCTCCACCGCGCCGCGGCCGAAGCGCTCGGGCTGCTTGGCGCGCCGCTTCTCCAGCGCGTACGCCGCCAGCGACGACAGCACGGCCCCGCCGCCGGGCAGCACGCCCAGCACGAACCCGACCAGCGAGCCCCGCCCGATCGCCCCCTTGGACTGGCTGAGGTCACGGCGTGACGGCCAGACGTTGCCGACCTTGGCGGGGGAGTGCACCTTGTTGTGCCGCTCCTCCAGGTTGTAGAGGATCTCGCTGAGCCCGAACAGGCCCATGGCGATCGGGATGAAGTCGATGCCCTCGGCCAGGTTGAGGCTGCCGAAGGTGAAGCGCTCCGCGCCGGTGAACGTGTCGCGGCCCACGGTCGCGATCAGCAGGCCGACGCAGGCGGCGATGATGGCCTTGAGCTTGTTGCCGTTGCCGATCGAGGAGATCAGCAGCACGCCGAGGATGCCGAGTGCGGCGTACTCGGGCGGCCCGAAGTCGAGGGCGAAACCGGCCACGATCGGCGCGACGAGGGTCAGGCCGATGATCGAGATCGTGCCGCCGACGAACGAGCCGATGGCCGCGATGCCGAGCGCGGTGCCCGCCTTGCCCTGTTTGGCCAGAGCGAAGCCGTCGAAGACGGTCACGACCGAGGACGCCTCGCCGGGCAGGCGCAGCAGGACCGAGGTGATCGTGCCGCCGTACTGGGCGCCGTAGAAGATGCCCGCCAGCATGATGATCGCCGAGACCGGCCCGATGCCGTACGTGATCGGCAGCAGGATCGCGATCGTCGCGCCGGGCCCGAGGCCGGGCAGCACGCCGATGAGCATGCCGATGATGACGCCGACCAGGCAGTAGAGCAGGTTGGCCGGCTCCAGGACGACGCCGAAGCCGTTGAGGATCGGGGAGATGTCCATGTGACTTTTCTCGGGGCCTTCCTCAGATGAGGCGGGGGAGCGGGATCTGCAGCAGCAGCACGAAGAGCACGTAGAACGCGGCCACGGCGCCGATACTGATCACGATGGAGGAGCGCCACGACTCCTTGCCCAGCCAGCGCAGCCAGACGAACATCAGCAGCGCCGAGGGGATCTCGAACCCGATCACCGGCAGCAGCGCGGCGAGCAGCACGAGCGTCACCAGGCCGACCACGGTCTGCAGGCTCGCGCGGGAGAACCGCTCGGTGTCCCGCAGGCCGCGGCCGGTGACGAGGAGCGCCGCCGACAGCACGACGATGACGACGCTGATGGCGAACGGCCACAGGCCGGGGCCCGGCTGGGTCAGCGCGCCGAGGCCGAGCGCGTGCGAGCCGGCCGCGCCGAGCAGGCCGACGACCAGCGCCACCAGCGCGGCGCCGACCTGGGCGGCCGGGCCGGCGTGCGGCGGCCTGGCCTCCTCCATCTCGGCCTGGATCCGGTCGGCCTCGGCCTGCAGCACGGCGGCGTCGTCGGATTCCGGTGGCGGCGCCGGGTCGGACACGGGCATGGGGTACTCCTTCGCAGGAAGGGGGGATCAACCGGCCAGGCTGATGCCGAACTCGTCGAGCTTCGCCTTGAACGTCGAGGAGTCCTTCTGGAGCGCGTCGAGGACCTCCTGCGGGGAGACCTCCATCGGAGTGAGCGAGTTCTGCTCGTTGAACTTCTTGTACTCCGGTGTGGCGAACGTCTTCTTCGCCGCGTCGAGCAGCTTGGACTTGACGTTCTCCGGCGTGCCCTTGGGCGCGGTCAGGAAGCGGTACTGCGTCACCTGGACGTCGAAGCCCTGCTCTGTGGCGGTCTTGACGTCGGGCAGGTAGGGGATGCGCTCCTTGGAGAACACGGCGAGCGGCACGAGCTTGCCGCCCTTGATGTTCTCGATGGCCTCGCCGATCTGCATGGTGGAGACGTCCACCTGGTTGCCGAGCAGGGCCGTCAGGTTGGGGGCGCCGCCGTCGAAGGGCACGGCCGTGGCGTCGATGCCGGCGGTCTTGAACGTCAGCGCGGAGGCGAGCTGGGCTCCGGTGCCGACGCCGGTGGTGCCGTACCGGATGGTCTTGCCGGCCTTCTTCATGTCCTCGATGGACGTGAAGCCGGACTTGGGGTTGGTGGCCATGACGTAGTCGTCGCGGGAGACCCCGGTGATGACCTCGAAGGAGTCGATCTTGGTGGCCTCGGCGGGCGACACCGTGAGCGGCGTGATCGTGAACAGCGAGGCGTTCTGCACGGCGATCTTGTAGCCGTCGGGCTTGGCGGCCTGCAGCTCCTTGGCCGCGAGCGCGCCGTTGGCGCCCGGCTTGTTGATCACGGGCGCGGAGACGCCGAGCTCTTTGGCGATGCCCTGGGCGAGCGCGCGGGTGATGAGGTCGGAGGAGCCGCCGGCGGAGGCGCCGACGCTGAACTCGATGTTGCCCGACGGATATTCCCCGTCGCCGCCCCCGGAGGAGGTCGTCTTGACACCACCGCACGCGGTCAGCGCCATCGCTGCGACGGCACCGGCGACACCCAGGAGGATGCGGCGGGGGGCTGTCCGAGATGTCGGCATGGACTTCTCCTTCATCCGGGCGGGGGGCCGCCCGTGGCTTGCTCTGTGCGGAGATGCAGTTGCGTCAGGTTACGGCAAGGTTTCCGCTGTTGTGGTTCTCCGGAGACTAGGGAGCTGGCTTGATGCCTGTCCAACGTCTTTTCGGTATCGAGTGATACTCTGATGGCATCATGCTGACCCTCGATCAGATCAGGGCCTTCGTCGCGGTCGCGGAAGAGCTGCACTTCGGCCGCGCGGCCGACCGCCTGCGCATGACGCAGCCGCCGCTCAGCAGGCACATCCAGAAGCTCGAACGCGCCGTCGGCGTGACGCTCCTGGAACGTGACAACCGCCGCGTCGTGCTCACCGACGCGGGCCACGGCTTCCTGGAGGACGCCCGGCGCATGCTCTCGCTGGTGGACACCGCGGGCGACCGGGCGCGCAGGATCGCCAGCGGCGCGGCGGGCACCGTGCGGCTCGGGTTCACCGCCGTCTCGGCCATCAGCATGCTCGGCACGCTGCTGCGCCGCCTGGCCGAGCAGCTCCCCGACATCGACGTCATCCTGCACGAACGGGTGACCGCCGGGCAGGTGGACGGCCTGCTGCGCGGCGAGCTCGATCTCGGTCTCGCCCGGCCGCCGTTCGACATCGCCACGCTCGACTCCCGGGTCGTCTTCCGCGAGCCGCTGTGCGCCGTCGTGCCCGCCGGGCACCGGCTGGCCGGGCTCGGCAGGCCGCTCGCGCCCGACGACTTCGACGGGCTCGCGGTGATCAGTTACAACCCCGTACAGTCGCGCTACTTCCACGAGCTGACCGTGCGCTTCCTCACCAACGCCCACGCCCGCATCGAGCAGCAGGTGCACCAGATCCTCACCGCCGTGCTGCTCGTGGCGGCCGGGCGCGGCGTGGCGCTGGTGCCCGCCAGTGCGCGCTCGCTCGGCGTGGACGGCATCGCCTTCTGCGACCTCGTGCGCGGCGGCGGCGACCCGCTCGACGCCGCCGCGGCCATCGGCGAACCCGTCGAGCTGCACGTCATCTGGGACCGCAACTCGACCAACCCCGCGCTCGGCCGGGTGCTCGAACTGCTGCCCGACCTGGAGGCATGATGCTCTTAAGGCATCGCCAGATACAGAATCGCACTTGGACAGGAATCACTCCTCCTTCTTAGCCTGTCGGACGTCAGACCTTTCAGCCGATGCGGGGAAACCCCACGGCCGCATGTCAAGCGAGGAGCCTCATCGTGTCCAGTTACTCCCCGCAGGAGCTCGCCACTCAGCTCAAGAGTGGTTTGTTGTCGTTCCCCGTCACCCACTTCACCGGCGACCTGGAGTTCGACGAGCCGCGCTACCGCGAGCACCTGTCCTGGCTGAGCGGCTACCCCGTCGCCGGCCTGTTCGCCGCGGGCGGCACGGGTGAGGGCTTCTCGCTGACCGGCGCGGAGATCGACCGGGTGGTGCGCGCCGCCGTGGACGAGGTCAACGGGCGCGTCCCCGTGATGGCCCCGGCCACCGGCGGCACCGCCAACGCCGTCGCCCAGGCCAAGGCAGCCGCGGCGGCCGGCGCCGACGGCCTGCTGCTGATGCCGCCCTACCTCACCGAGGCCGGCCAGGCGGGCCTGGTCGAGCACGTCTCCGCCGTGTGCGCCGCCACCGACCTCGGCGTGATCGTCTACAGCCGGGCCAACGCCGTGCTCAACGACCGCTCCGTGGCGGCCCTCGTCGAGCGGAACGAGACGCTCATCGGCTTCAAGGACGGCGTCGGCGACATCGAGAACCTCACCCGCATCTACGCCTCCGTCGGCGACCGCCTGGCCTACATCGGCGGCCTGCCCACCGCCGAGACGTTCGCGCTGCCGCTGCTACAGCTCGGCATGAGCACCTACTCCTCGGCCATCTTCAACTTCGTGCCGCAGTACGCGCTCGACTTCTACGCCGACGTGCGCGCCCAGGACCGGGAGGCCGTCTACCGGCGCATCCGCGAGTTCGTGCTGCCCTACCTCGACATCCGCGACCGCATGAAGGGCTACGCCGTCTCGATCATCAAGGCCGGGCTGACCGCCGTCGGACGCCCCGCCGGGCCCGTGCGCCCGCCCCTGCAGAACCTCACCGAGGGCGAGCTCGCCGAGCTGACCGCGCTCATCAACAAGATCAGCTAGGGGGATCCTCCCGAGATGTCGCCCACCATCGCGAGCGTCGAGGTCGTCCCGGTCGCCGGGTACGACAGCATGCTCCTCAACCTCAGCGGCGCCCACGGGCCGTTCTTCACCCGCAACGTCGTCATCGTCACCGACTCCGACGGGCGTACCGGGCTCGGCGAGGTGCCCGGCGGCGAGGCCATCAGGCGGACCGTCGAGGAGGCCGGCACCCTGCTCGCCGGGCAGCCGGTCGCCCGCTACCGCGCCCTGCTGCGCGACGTGGCCGGCCGTTACGCCGCCCGCGACGCGGGCGGGCGCGGGCAGCAGACCTTCGACCTGCGCACCACCGTGCACGCCGTCACCGGCCTGGAGTCGGGCCTGCTCGACCTGCACGGCCAGTACCTCGGCCTGCCCGTCGCCGACCTCCTGGGCGAGGGCAGGCAGCGCGACCGGGTGCCGATGCTCGGCTACCTGTTCTACATCGGCGACCCCGGCAGGACGGATCTGCCGTACCTCGTGGACGACGAGGGCGACGACCGCTGGTCGCGGCTGCGCCGCCGGGAGGCGCTCACCCCCGACGCGGTGGTCGCGCTGGCCGAGGCCGCGCAGGAGCGCTACGGCTTCACCGACTTCAAGCTCAAGGGCGGCGTGCTGGCCGGCGAGGAGGAGGTCGAGGCGGTCAGGGCGCTGGCCCGCCGGTTCCCCGGGGCCCGCGTCACGCTCGACCCCAACGGCGGCTGGCTGCTGGCCGACGCCGTACGGCTGTGCCGGGACCTCGGAGGCGTCCTGGCCTACGCCGAGGACCCGTGCGGCCCCGAGGGCCGCTTCTCGGGGCGGGAGACGATGGCCGAGTTCCGGCGGGCGACCGGGCTGCCGACCGCGACCAACATGATCGCCACGGACTGGCGGGAGCTGGCCCACGCCGTACGCTCGGACGCGGTCGACATCCCGCTGGCCGACCCGCACTTCTGGACGATGGCGGGCTCGGTGCGCGTCGCGCAGCTCTGCCACGACTTCGGGCTGACGTGGGGGTCGCACTCCAACAACCACTTCGACATCTCGCTCGCCATGTTCACCCACGTCGGGGCCGCCGCGCCGGGCGAGATCACGGCGCTCGACACGCACTGGATCTGGCAGGACGGCCAGGCCCTCACCACCGGGCCGTTCCAGATCACGGACGGCGCCGTCCAGGTGCCCGACACGCCGGGCCTAGGGGTCGAGCTGGACAGGGACGCCCTGGCCGAGGCCCACGACCGCTACCTGCGCCACGGCCTCGGCGCCCGCGACGACTCCGTGGCCATGCAGTACCTGGTCGAGGGCTGGACGTTCGACCCGAAGCGGCCCTGCCTGGTCCGCTGAGCATCAGAACAGCGTGAGGGGTTCGTGCGGCTCCGGGTCGGGGAGCGGCGCCAGGTCAGGGACGAGGGCGCGTACCTCGTCGTGGAAGCGGCGGGCCAGCGCCGGTGCGTCGGCGTTGTCGGGGGTGTGGATGAACACCGTCGGTGAGCGGCCCTCGCGGAGCCACTCCGCGGCCGTCGTCACCCACGGGCGCCAGCCCGCCACCGTGCGCTCCTCGTCGTCGCGGCCGAGGTAGCGCACGATCGGGTGGGCGGTCAGCGCCCGCATGCGGCGGGGGAGGCGTGGCTTGCGTTCCCACGCCTCCCGCTCGGCCGCGCTGGACGGCGGCGCGGCGAACATCACCGTGGTGTCGAACGGCACCCACTCGGCGCCCGCGCCGTCCAGCATCCGTTCGAGCAGGCGGGCCGCCCGCTCGTCGATGAAGAACGCCGGATGGCGGACCTCCACGGCGCAGCGCACGCCGCGCGGCAGCCGGCGCAGGAATGCCGCGAGCGTGCCCACGTCGGCCGGCCCGAACGAGCCGGGCACCTGCACCCAGAACGCGTGCACGCGGGGCCCCAGCGGCTCCATGGCGTCGAGGAACGCGCGCAGCTCGGCCTCGCCGCCCACCAGCCGGTGCTCGTGGGTGACGGCCTTGGGCAGCTTGACGACGAAACGGAAGCCGGGCGAGGTCTGCGCCGCCCACGACTCGACCGTGGCGCGGGCCGGCGTGGCGTAGAACGTGGTGTTGCCCTCGACCGCGTCGCACCAGCCCGCGTACGCCTTCAGCCGCTCGGCCTGAGGCAGGTGGGCGGGCACGAAACGCCCCTGCCACCGCGCGTTCGCCCACATCGCGCATCCCACATGAAGCCGCATGGCCACGACGCTACCGGACACGCGCGCGGGCAAGATCCCCCGTTGCGTCCGCACGCCGGCGGTCCACGTAAGGTGGCGGCATGGGCATGGTCGGGACGGTCGGGCTGGTGCTGCACCCCCAGCGCGACTCCAAGCAGGCGATCGACACCATCCTGCGGTGGGCCGCCGACAAGGGTGCCACGGTGCTCGGCCTGCCCGAGGAGGTGGGCCGCATCGACTGCACCGCCGTGCCCGTCGACACCGACGCGCTGGTCGACAAGGCCGACCTGCTCGTCGGGCTGGGCGGCGACGGCACCATGCTGCGGACGATGCGGCTGCTGGCCGGGCGGCCGACGCCCATCCTCGGCGTGAACCTCGGCAAGCTGGGCTTCCTCGCCGAGATCGACGTGGACGAGCTGCCGAAGACGTTGTCGGCCATCGACCGGCACGAATACACGATCGAGCCGCGCATGGCCATCCGCACCAGCGTCAACGGCACCGAGATGACGGCGTTCAACGACATCGCGCTCGTCCGCTATCCCGGCCACGGGCTGGCCAACGTCGCCGTCACCCCGTCCGACAGCCCCTTCGTGCGCTACTCCGCCGACGCCGTCATCGTCGCCACCAGCACCGGATCCACCGCCTACAGCTTCTCCGCCGGGGGGCCGATCGTCTCGCCCCGCGTGGAGGCGGTGCTGGTCGTGCCCGCCGCCGCGCACTCCGCGTTCAACCGGGCCCTGGTGCTGCCCGCCGACGAGGAGGTGAGCCTCCACGTGCTGCCGAGCAGCGGGCGGCTGGCCGTCGAGGTCGACGGCGCCGTGATGGGGCACCTGTGCCCCGGCGACAGCCTCACCGTGACCGCCTGGCCCGGTGCCGCCAAGGTGGTCCGGCTGGGCACCACGTTCTACGAACGCGCCCGCCGCAAGCTCCGCGTGGACGGCAGCATCGAAGCCGACTGAGCCGGTCGGGGTCGGCGGTCGGGGTCGGCGGGCGGGTCGGCGGGCGGCGCCCGCGTCACCCCGGCCCGCCGTCAGGTCCCGGCGCGGCGGCGGTGGCGCGCCGGGCGCTGCGACTCCGCCTGTGGCGCCCTCTCGGTGGGTGCCGTTCCTGGAGGCGGACCGGCCGGGCGGGGGGTGAACAAGTCGCCGGGGTCCCGCTCCTGTGGCGTGAAGAAGTCGCCGGGGTCCTGGTCCTGCGGTGCGAAGAAGCCCGACGGGCCGTCGTCGTCCCGGCCGCGCGCCCTGCGGTCCCGGGTCCTGCGGTCTCGGGGCGGGCGGTCCTGGGGCGGGCGGTCCTGGGGCGGGGAGTCCTGGGGCGGGGAGTCCTGGGGCAAGGAAGGGCGGGAGCGGGTGGCGGCCAGGGCGGCGAGGGCCGTGGTGATGGGGACGGCCGCGATGAGCCCGAGCGTGCCGACCACCCCGCGCACGATCTCCTGTGCGATCACCGGCGTCGTCATCACCTCGCCCAGGGGCTGTGCGCCGATGCTGAACAGCAGCAGCAGCGGCAGCGACGCCCCCGCGTACGCCAGGATGATGGTGTTGATCACCGACGCGATGTGCGCCCGCCCGATGCGCCCCGCCGCGCGGTAGAGGCGGGCGAAGCCGTACGACGGGTTGGCGCGGGCCAGCTCGGCCACCGTCACGGCCTGGGTGACGGTGACGTCGTCGAGCACGCCCAGCGCGCCGATGATGATCCCGGCGAGCAGCAGGCCCTGCGTGTCGATGTTCAGGCTCATGCCGAGCATCAGCGCGCTGTCGTCGGTGACGCCGTTGAGCCTGGCCACCCCCAGCGCCGCGTACGACAGCAGCCCGGTCAGCGCCAGGCTGGCCAGCGTCCCGAGCACGGCGACCGACGTGGACGGGGAGAAGCCGTGCGTCAGGTAGAGCACGGTCAGCATGATCGCCGCCGACCCGACGATGGCCACCAGCATCGGCGACCGGCCCTCCAGGATGCCGGGGATGACGAACGTCAGCAGCAGCACGAACGTCACCGCCAGCCCCGCCAGCGCGGTCACCCCGCGCCAGCGCCCGAAGGCGATGACCGCCAGCGCGAACGCCACGCCGAACAACCACAGCGGCAGCGACCTGTCGTGGTCGGAGAGCTGGTAGGCGCCGTCGGCGTCGCGCAGCAGGATCACGTCGTCGCCCGGCGTGAAGTGCTGAGCGCCCGGCCCGCCCGGCAGCCGGAGCTCCACCTCGCTGCCCAGGTCGGGCCCGTCGCCGACTTTGACGACGGCTTCGCCGCAGGTGGCCGGGTCGGGTCTGGGCGCGCCCTCGGGGGCGTCGGGGCAACGTCCGAGTGTGACGCCGACGACCGTGCCGGTGAGCCGCTGCACGCCGGACTCGGGCGCGGGCCCGGCGGCGGTGCCCTCGGGCCAGAGCCAGATCAGCGCGGCCAGCGTGATGAACGCCAGCGGTACCAGGACGGCCAGCCCGGCCGTCACCGTACGTCGTGAACCGCCCGCTTCTGTGACGGTGGTGCCGTGAGCGTGGTTGGCGCCCATCGCGTGAGAGGTCCTCCTTGGCCGACTGGCCGACGAAGTAGGACAGTACTGCACCTCGCGGGGCGGGGTAGGCGCAACGGCATGACATGGCTGGCCGGCACCTCAGGGTGGCAGTACAAGGACTGGCGCGGGGTGCTCTATCCGCCGGGGGTGCCGCAGCGGCTGTGGCTGGAGACGTACGCGGGGGAGTTCCCGACCGTCGAGAGCAACAACGCGTTCTACCGGCTGCCGAGCAGGGAGGTGTTCGCCGGCTGGCGGGAGCGTACGCCGCCGGGGTTCGTGATGGCGGTCAAGGCCAGCCGGTTCCTGACCCACATCAGGCGGCTGAACGAACCGGAGGAGCCGGTGGCCAGGCTGATGGCCGCGGCCGCCGGGCTGGGGGAGAAGCTGGGGCCGATCCTGCTGCAGCTCCCGCCCACCCTCAAGGCCGACCCGGGGCTGCTCGACCGCTGCCTGGCCTGCTTCCCGCCCGGCACGAGGGTGGCCGTGGAGCCGCGGCACCCGTCCTGGTGGACCGAGGAGGCGCGGGCGGTGCTGGAGTCGCGCGCGGCGGCGCTGTGCTGGGCCGACCGGCTGGGCAGGCCGCAGGCGCCGTTCTGGCGTACCGCGACGTGGGGTTACGTCCGCCTGCACCAGGGCAGGTCGGCCTACGCGTACGGGGAGCGCGCCCTGCGGACGTGGGCCGCCCGCGTCGCCGAGGCCGGCTGGCCCGACGCCTACGTCTACTTCAACAACGACCCGGGAGGAGCAGCCGTGCACAACGCGCGACGTTTCGCCGCATTTCTTGCCAGACTCGGCTAGTGCACACCCGTCTCTACCGGAACGGCCGCCTGGAGAGCGAGGGCTTCCCCATAGCGGACGTCTCCCGGTACGTGGGCGACCGGGACGCCACGGTCTGGTTCGACCTCTGCGCGCCGTCGCCGGCCGACCTCGCCCTGATCGGAGAGGAGCTGGGGCTGCACGAGCTGGCCCTGGAGGACGTCCTGGCCGGCCACCAGCGGCCCAAGCTCGACATCTACGACAACCACCTGTTCATCGCCGCCTACGGCGTGCACTTCGACGACGACCGCCGCGTGCACGCCGTCGAGGTGGACGTCTTCGTCACCGCCAACGCCCTGGTCACCGTCCGCGAGAGCGGGCACTTCGACATCGCCGAGGTGGTCAGGCGCTGGGACGCCGCCGCGCGCCTGGCGGGGCACGGCGTGATGTTCCTGCTGCACGGCCTGCTCGACTACGTCGTGGACACCCAGTTCGAGCTGGCCCAGGACCTCGACGCGGAGGCCGAGGAGCTGGAGGAGTCGCTGTTCGCCGAGCAGCTGAGCAACGGCAAGGGCCTCCAGCGCACCCTGTACGTGCTGCGCAAGAACGCCTCCAAGCTGCGCCGGGTCTCGCTGCCGATGCACGAGGTCATCGGCACCCTGCTCAGGCGCGACCAGGCTCTGATGGGCGACCCGGTGATGGCCCCCTACTATGAGGACGTCCGCGACCACGTGCTGCGCGTCGGCGAATGGGTGGACGCGGTCCGCGACATGCTCGCCAACGTCCGCGACACCCGCCTGGCGCAGCAGGGCTTCCGGCTCAACGAGATCATGAAGAAGATCACGAGCTGGGCGGCGATCATCGCCGTGCCCACCGCGATCACCGGCTTCTACGGGCAGAACCTGCCCTACCCGGGCACCGGCGAGCAGTGGGGGTTCTGGCTGTCCACGGCGCTGATGGGGCTCACCTCGGTCGCGCTCTACGTGGTGTTCAAGAAGAAGGACTGGCTCTGATCGCAGGGCCCGCCCCGCGCGTCGGGAGTGAGCCGCAGCGCCACCCGCACCTCGGCGCCGCCGCCGCGCGGATAGAGCGGCAGGCAGCGCCCGCCCGAGACCAGCGTCCTGCGGCCGAGCGAGGTGGTCAGCAGCGACAGCTCCCGGTACGCCACGGGCTCGGCGAGGCGCAGCACCCACCGGCCGCCCGGCAGCCTGGCCCGCTCGCCCTCCAGCGCGTAGTAGTCGAGCACGCCGCCGCTCGCCGAGACCACCGCCCGCATCGTGAACCGGCCGCCCTCCACGGTGAACACCTCGGCGGACGGCGCCCGGTACATCGAATGCACGTACGCGATCGCGAAGCGGCCCGCCACGATGGGCAGGCCGTTCACGGTCAGGCGCCCGGGGCCGCCGGCCGCGCCGAGCGCCGCCACCGCCACGAGCGCCAGGACCAGCCGGGTCAGGCCTTCTCCTTGTAGTAGCGGGCCGCGCCCGGGTGCAGCTCGACCGGGGCGACCTGCTGCCCGAGCGCCGGGTCCAGCTTCTTCGCCTCCGGGTGCACCTTCTCCAGCTCGGCCTTCTTCTCGAACAGCGTCCTGGTGATGTCGTACGCGAGCTGCTCGTCCATCGAGTCGGGCACCAGCAGCACGTTGGCGATGCCGACGGTCTTGATCATGCCGGACAGCTTGTAGGTGGCGGCCAGGTCGACGTCGAGGCTCACGTACTGCTCGCCGTGCGTGGACCGCATCGCCGGCAGCACCTCGCTGGTGTCCATCACCTTCATGTCCGGCCTGCTCACCGCGAGGTCGGTGATGCCGGCCGTGGGCAGGCCGCCGACCCAGAAGAACGCGTCGATCGTGCCGTCCTTGGCGGCCTGCACGGACTCGTTGATGGACAGCTGCTGCTTGGTGATGTCGTTGTCGGGGTCGAGCCCGGCCGCCTCCAGGACGCGCCGCGCCACCACCTGCGTGCCGGAGTTGGCGGGACCGAGCGAGACGCGCTTGCCCTTCAGGTCGGCGACCTTGGCCGCGCTCACGCCGGGAGCGAGCACCAGGTGCAGGTAGTTGTCGTAGATGCGGGCCAGCGCCTTGATGGGCTGCTCGGCGGTGAAGCTGTCCTTGCCGTTGACCGCGTCGGCGGCGGTGTCGGCCTGGGAGAAGCCGATCTGCGCCTTGCCGGAGGCGAGCAGCTTGATGTTCTCCACCGAGGCCGAGGTGACCGATGCGGTGGCCTGCGTGTTCGCGATGCCGGCCGACAGTTGCTTGGCCAGGCCGCCGCCGTAGACGTAGTAGACGCCCGTCGTGCCGCCCGTGGCGATCGAGATCCGGTTGCCCGAGCCGCCGCCCGCGCCACCGCCCCCGCAGCCGGCCACGGTCAGGACGGCGGCGGCGACGATCGTGAGTATCCGCTTCACCTTGGGTCCCTTCTCCTTCTTCTGACGAGATGCACGGCGGCGGCCACGGCCAGGACGGCGAGGCCGGTGACGATGGGGACGGGCTCGAGGAAGAGCAGCAGCACCGCGGCCACCGCCGCGAGCACCCGCTCGGGCCAGGCGGCCGCGCCGCCGGTGGCCACCGCCAGCGCGGCCACCGCGACCGCCGACACGGCGGTCATCAGCAGCACGGTGCCGAACGGGCCCTGCCCGAGCAGCGCCTGCCCGTTGGGGGTGAGCACGAAGGCGAACGGCACCAGGAAGGCCGGCAGCGTGTACCGCCAGGTCATCATCATCGTCCGGTACGTGTTGCCGCCCGTGATCGCCGCCGCCGCGACCGCCGACAGCGCCGTGGGCGGGCTCACCTCCGACAGCACCGCGTAGTAGAAGACGAACATGTACGCCTCGGGCCGCGTCACCCCGAGGTCGAACAGCGCGGGCCCGATGATCACCGCGGCGATGATGAAGCTCGCCGTCACCGGCACGGCCAGGCCCAGCAGCAGCACCGCGACCGCCGCCATGAACGTGGTCGCGATCAGGCTGCCGGCGCCGATGTCCACGATGATGTCGGCGAGGTTCTGGCCGAGCCCGGTCAGCGTGATCGAGCCGACGATGATGCCGGCCGCCGCGCAGACCGCGGTCACCGGCAGCACCTCCAGCGCGCCCTTGGCCAGCGCCCGCCCGATGCGCCGCGGCCCCATCCGGCGCTCCGGGTCGAGGAACGACAGCAGGAACGCGACCACCGTGGCGATCACCACCGCCTGGAACGCCGACCGGTCGAGCGCCATCAGCACGACGATGAGGATCAGCGAGCTGAAGTGGTAGCCGAAGCGCAGCATCAGCCGCCCCGCGCCCGGCGCGTCCACCTCGACCGCGCGGGTGCCGAAGCGGCGCGAGTCGATCTCGATGGCCAGGAAGATGCCGAGGTAGTAGAGCAGGGTCGGCACGGTCGCGTACAGCAGCACCTGCAGGTAGCTGACGCCGAGGTATTCGGCGATGATGAACGCCGCCGCGCCGAGCGTGGGCGGCGACAGGATCGCGCCGATGCCGCCGGCCGCGAGGATGCCGCCCGCCGCCTCCCTCGGGTAGCCCGCCCGCCGCAGCACCGGCCAGGCCACGCTGCCCAGGCTCACCGTGGTCGCCACGCCCGAGCCCGACACGGTGCCGAGCAGGAAGCCGGCCGTGGTCACCGTACGGCCGGGCGCGGACCTCGACCTGCGGAACGCGGCGAAGCTCAGGTCGATGAAGAATTTGCTGGCGCCGGAGTGGTCGAGCACCGCGCCGTAGACGGTGAACAGGATGATGTAGCTCGCCGCCACCTGCATCGGCACGCCGAAGAAGCCCTCGGTGCCGGTGTAGAGCTGCGAGACGATCTGCGAGTCGTCGAAGCCGGGGTGCCCGATCGTCCAGTCGATCGGCAGGTACGCGCCGTAGTAGGCGTACAGCAGGAAGCCCACGCAGATGACGGCGAAGGCCAGGCCGACCGTGCGGCGTACCGCCTCCAGCAGCAGCACGGTCAGCGCCACGCCGCACACCACGTCGAGGTCCGTCAGCGCCGCGCCGGAGCCGCGGTCCCGGAAGGCGTCCATGTCGAGCAGCGGGTAGATCAGCACGGCCAGCGACGCGGCGGCCAGCAGCCAGTCGGCCACGCCCGGCCGCTCCGGTTTCGTGCCGTCCCGGGGCTCGGGTGCGGGGCGTCCCAGCAGCCGCCGCGCGACCGCGTCCAGCCCCGAGCGGTAGCAGAGGAAGACCAGCGGCAGCGCCACCGCCAGGAACGTCATCCGGTGCTGGATCGCCTCGACCGGCCGGAACACCACCAGCAGCGAGTACGCCGACAGCAGCCCGCCCACGACCCACACCCCGGCACGGAGCGGACCGCCCAGCTCGCGCGCCGGGCGTTCCTGCTCGTGGGCGGAGACCAGGTCGGCCTCACGATCGCTCAGCTCGGTCAAGCCGTCCTCCTCGGACCTCGGCCGTTGCAGCGGACTTTACGAGCCCTTTACACGATCGGGGAAGCCTCCGTTATCCGATTGATCTTTACCGTCAGCCGAACGGCCGCGCCCGCGCGGCCAGCTCCTCCACCGGCACCTCACCGGCCTGGGAGCCGTCGCGCAGCCGCACCGACGCGCTCCCGCTCGCCGCCTCGCGCGGCCCCACCACCAGCTGGTACGGCACCAGCCGGTGCGCCCTGATCCTGGCACCGAGGCTGCCCCGATCGGCCGGCGCCTGCTCCGCCCGCAGCCCCGACTCCAGGCAGCGCCGCAGCAGGCTCTCGGCGGCCGGCAGCTCGGCGTCCGACAGCGGCAGCACCACCGCCTGCACCGGGGCCAGCCAGGCGGGGAAGGCGCCGCCGTGCACCTCGACCAGGTGGGCGACCAGCCGCTCGATGCCGCCCACGACGCTGCGGTGCACCATCACGGGGCGCTCACCGCCGACGTAGCCCAGGTCGAAGCGCTCGGGCTGGAAGTAGTCGACCTGGACGGTGGACAGGGTCGACTCGCGGCCCGCCGGGTCGGCGATCTGGATGTCGATCTTCGGGCCGTAGAAGGCGCCCTCGCCGCGCTCCTCGTCGTACGGCCGCCCGCGCTCCCTCAGCACCTCGCGCAGCACCGACTCTGAGCGCGCCCACATGGCCGGGTCGTCCACGAACTTCGCGCCGTCGCCGCGCAGCGACAGCCGGTAGCGCGCGGCCCTGATGCCGAGCCGCGCGTGCGCCGCCTCGATGAGGTCGAGCGCGGCCGACACCTCGGCGGCGGCCTGCTCGGGCGCGCAGAACACGTGGCCGTCGTTGAGCTGGATCGAGCGCACCCTGGTCAGGCCGCCCAGCACGCCCGACAGCTCCGAGCGGTACATGCCGCCCAGCTCCGCGATGCGCAGCGGCAGCTCGCGGTGGCTGCGCTGCCTGGAGCGGTAGATGAGCGCGTGGTGCGGGCACAGACTGGGCCGCAGCACGAACTCCTCACCGCCCATCACCATCGGCGGGAACATGTCGTCGGCGTAATGAGCCCAGTGGCCCGAGCGTTCGTACAGCTCGCGTTTGCCCAGCACCGGCGAGTTGACGTGCTGGTAGCCGTTGCGGCGTTCGAGCTCGTGCACGTAGTCCTCGACGGCCTTGCGCACGGCCGCGCCGGCGGGCAGCCAGTAGGGCAGCCCTGAGCCGATCAGCGGGTCGGTGTCGAAGATGCCCAGCTCGCGGCCGAGCCTGCGGTGGTCGTTCATGATCAACCTTTCCGTGGAAAGGGCGAACGACCAGCTCCCCGGGCGTCCGCCCGGGAAGCAAGGAATCAGCGCGCCGGGACGGTGTCCGGCGTCGTCGTGACGAAGGCGCGCTGCTGCATGGCACGACCATAGCACCCCGGGTTTCGGTAAAGCCAAGGGCGGAAAACGGTAAATGATATAAAGGCAGGCGTGGCCCAGATCACCGTTGACGTGCGCCATCTCCAGGCGTTCGCCGAGGTCGGCTACCAGGTCGCGGGCGGTGGGGGCGCCCACGGCGCGATGGCGGCGCTGCGCCGCGTCGTCCCGCTCGACGCCTACGAGTTCGTCGCCTACGACCCCGCCACCGGCCGCCACCAGAGCGTGATCTCCGACGGCCACCCCCGCATCGACCACGACGCGGCGGAGGAGTACGCCGGGCTCGACGCCTACCGCAGGGCCCTCGACACCCGCGCGCCCGTCGAGATGCCCGAGCCCGGCACCGAGCGTTACTTCCGCCGCCACCTCGCCCCCTACGGCTGGCGGGCGGGGCTGACCGCGCCGCTCTTCCTCGACGAGGGCCGCTTCACCGGGCTGCTCCACCTGGCCGCCAGGCAGGCGTTCCCGCGGCGCATCGGCGCGCTGGTGGCCGCGGTCAGCCCGCTGCTCGCCCACGTCACCGACCTCACCCGGTGCGTGATCGACCCGGTGGGGCTGCCCTCCGGGTTCCGCGCGGTGGCCTTCGACCGGCTCGGCACGCGGCGCGAGGTGCCGGGCCGCGAGGCGTCGCCCGTCCTGTGGGACGACCCCGCGATGGCGGCCTGCGCACGGGCCTTCATCGACTCGCGCGAGCTGAGCAGGCAGGGGCTCTGGCTGGGCGGCGACGGGCGCTGGCACGAAGTGCGGCTGGTCAGGGCCGGAGTCGGGTTCCAGGGGGCGCTCCAGGGCGCGGTGGCGGCCGAGCGGCCGTGCCCCCTGCCGTACGACCTGACCGGGCGCGAGGTCGACGTCCTCACCCGGGTCGCGGCCGGCGACTCCAACCCGCAGATCGCGGCGGCGCTCGTGCTCAGCGTGCGCACGGTCACCACGCACCTGGAGCACATCTTCGCCAAGCTGGGCTGCGACAGCCGCACCCGCCTGACCACGAAGGCGCTCGCCGAGGGGCTGTGCCGGCTCGACCTCTGAGCTTCGGGTGAGTCAGACCGCGACGCCGGCCGGGACGGGCTCCTCCAGCAGCTCGAACCAGACCGTCGTCGCGCCCTGCTCACGGGTGAAGCCCCAGCGGTGGCTGAGCGCCTCGATCAGCGGCAGCCCCCGTCCGCTGGTCTCCTGCGTCCCCGTACGGCACACGCACGGCGGCCCGTCGGAGCCCGCGTCCGTCACGAACACCCGCACCGTGCTGCGCGAGCTGGCCAGGCTCACCGTGAACGAGCCGCCGGCGCCCGACCTGGTGTGCAGGATCGCGTTCGTGGCCAGTTCGCTCGTCAGCAGCACCACGTCGTCGTAGAGCGGATGATCGCGGCCGAGCGCCGTCCTCACCAGCGCCCTGGCCCTGGAGACCTGCGACGGCGTCCCCGGCAACCGGACCACGTGGTCGCCTGGGCCTGGCCGGTCGTCCTCGTTCACCTGGTGCGCGTCCGGCGGTGCCACGGCGACCTCCCCCAAATCCGGTGACGATAGGAGACGCGCCAGAGGGGGCCCGGAGATTATCGCGAAAAGGTAGGAATCGCCTTTCCGAGGTCGCCTGCACGGCCTCGCGCGCCGACCGAGTACGCTGCGATCGACGAGTCGTCTAGGCCCATGGGGGAGCAGGAGGTCGCGTGAGCAGCCTGGAGGCCGTCTGGGCGCAGCCGTACGATCGGCCGGGCGCGGCGGTCGTGACCGGAGTCTTCGACATCCTGCACGTGGGCCACGTGCGCTACCTCGGTGCGGTGGCCGCGCGCGGGCTGCCGCTCGTCGTCGGTGTGGAGGACGACCCGCGGGTGCGGGCGTGGAAGGGTCCTACCCGGCCGGTCAACCCGGCCGAAGAGCGGGCCGAGGTGCTGGCCGCGCTCCGCTTCGTGACCGGCGTCTTCGTCGTCACCGGGCCGCCCGAGGCGCACGGCCCCGAGGACTACATCGACCTGCTCGCCCCGATGCGTCCCGCCGCGCTCGCCCACACGGCCGGCGACCCGCACGCGGGCGCCCGCGCCGCCGCGGCGGCGATCCTGGGCGCCGATTGCTGGGAGATGGACGCCATCCCCGGCCGTTCCACCACCCGCATCGTCAACGCGGCCTCCAAAACCTGACCCGCGCCTAGTTCAGGCAGGTGGCCGGGTGACGCCCCGATCTCGTGGCCCGTTGCTTGGGGAATTTCGGCGGTTTGGGATTGGGGCGCCTTACCTGGTGTTTTGTGGCTGGTGGGGTGAGTGTGGGGCATGATCGCGTACTGTTTCGTGCCATGACGGCTGAGCTGGTGGCGAGGCGGGTGACGAACATCCTGGCACCTCAGGTGCTGGTCATCGTCATGCCGCCGGCCGTGGGGCTGCTCGCGCAGGGGTGGAGCGGCGCCGCCTGGGGGCTGGTGGCGTCGATGCTCTGCGGCGGGGTGCCGGCGGCGGTGATCGCGGTGGGCGTACGCAGGGGACTGCTGGACTCGCACCACATCGTGGACCGGACGCGGCGCACCAAGCCGCTGCTGGCGGCCGTCGCGGCCGTGCTGGTGGCGCTGGCGCTGCTGGTCGTGCTGGGCGCCCCGACGCTGCTCGTGGCCACGGTGACGGCGATGCTGATCGCGCTGGCGGTGACCGTCCCGATCACGCTGCGCTGGAAGATCTCCTTCCACGCCGCCGTCTCGGCGGGCACGGTCGTGGTGCTCGCGCACGTGCTGCCCGCCTGGCCGGCCGCGCTCATCGGGGCGGCGGTGGTGGCGCTGGTGTGCTGGGCGCGGGTCAGGCTCTCCCACCACACCTGGCCCCAGGTCGCCGCAGGAGCGGTGACCGGCACGCTGACGACGTGGGGCACGCTGGCCGCCTTCGGCCTCGGCTGACGACCGGAATAGGCGGGGCCGCGGGCGGGTTTGCGGGGATATGGATGCCAAGAACCGCGGCCGGGTGCGCGTCGAGCGTACGGCCAAGCGTGTCAGGACCTACCTCGGCGGCCGAGTGGTGGCCGACACCACCTCCGCCCTCCTGGTCTGGGAGGTGCCCTACTACCCCGCCTACTATTTCCCGCTCGCCGACGTGGACGAGTCCGCGCTCAAGCCGACGGGCGCGACCAAGCACTCGCCGAGCCGGGGCGACGCGGTCATCCACACCGTCACCTCGGGGACGAAGGAGGCCGCCGACGCCGCGCTCGTCTACCCCGACTCGCCCCTGGAGGAGATCAAGGGGTACGTGCGGTTCGAGTGGGGCGCGATGGACGCCTGGTTCGAGGAGGACGAGGAGGTCTTCTTCCACGCGCGTGACCCGTACACGCGGGTGGACATCCTCAGCAGCTCGCGGCACGTCCGCATCGAGGTGGACGGTGTCACGGTGGCCGACTCGCACAGCCCGCGCCTGCTGTTCGAGACCGGGCTGCCCACCCGCTACTACCTGCCGCAGACCGACGTACGGCTCGACCTGCTGGAGCCGACCGACACTGTGACGAACTGCCCGTACAAGGGCACGGCGCACTACTGGTCGGTCAACGGCGAGAAGGACCTGGCCTGGTCCTACCGCACGCCGCTGCCCGAGAGCGAGAAGATCGCCGGGCTGGTCGCGTTCTACGACGAGAAGCTCGACGTGTACGTGGACGGCGTGCTGCAGGAACGGCCCAAGACGATCTTCGCCTGACGCTCAGGTGAGCAGCCGGGTCAGCACGCGGGTGCCGAACTCCAGGCCCTCGACCGGCACCCGCTCGTCCTTGCCGTGGAACATGCCGAAGTAGTCGAGGTCGGGCCGGAGCATGAGCGGCGCGAAGCCGTAGCCCTTGATGCCGATGCGGGCGAACGACTTCGCGTCCGTGCCGCCGGCCATCACGTACGGCACCGGCCGCGCCCGCGGGTCCTCGGCCACCAGCGCCCCGGCCAGCTCGTCGAAGAACGGCGACGGGTAGGGGGCGCCCGGCGCGTCCTCCAGGTTGACGAACTCGCGGGTGATCTTCGGCCCGAGCAGCTCGTCGATCACGCCGAGGAACTCCTCCTGGAGGCCGGGCAGGTAGCGCCCGTCCACGTGCGCCTGGGCCGTGGAGGGCACGACGTTCACCTTGTAGCCGGCGTCCAGCATGGTCGGGTTCGCCGAGTTGCGGATCTGGCCCTTGAACAGGTGGCCGAGCGCGCCGAGCCGGGCCGCCTCGGCGTCGAGGCGGTCGAGGTCCACGGGCCGGCCGGTGATCTCGCCGAGCTCCCTGATGAGCGCCGCGACCGGGGGCGTCAGGCGTACCGGCCACTCGTACGACGCCACCCGCGACAGGGCGTGCGCCAGCGTGGCCACCGGGTTGTCCCTGGGCGGGCGTGAGCCGTGACCCGCCACGCCGTGCGCGGTGAGCCGCATCCACGCGGTGCCGCGCTCGCCGACCGCGATCGGGTAGACCCGGTCGTCGCCCGAGCCGACGCTGAACCCGCCAGACTCGCTGATCGCCTCGCTCACCCCGTCGAACAGGTCACGGTGCTCGCCGACGGCGTGCCGCGAGCCGTGGTCGCCGGTCGCCTCCTCGTCGGCCAGGAACGCCAGCACCAGGTCGCGCTTGGGCCGCTCGCCGCGCGCCGCCATGCCGAGCACCGTCGCCAGCGTCATCGCGCACGAGCCCTTCATGTCGACCGCGCCGCGGCCGTACACGCAGTCGTCCACGATCTCGCCGGAGAACGGGTGCATGCGCCACTCGGCCGGGTCGGCGGGCACCACGTCGAGGTGGCCGTGGATCAGCAGCGCGTCGGGCGAGTCGCCGTCGATCCTGGTGACGACCGTGGTCCGCTTCGGCGCGGACTCGAACACCACCGGCTCCATCCCGGCGTCGGCGAGCAGCGTGGCGACGTACTCGGCCGCCGGCCGCTCTCCCGAGCCCGGATTGGTGGTGTCGAACCTGATCAGGTCCGAGCAGATCTCGGCGACGCTCTTCACGCTCTCCCCTTCAGTGTCAGAGGCGGCACGCCGGGGGTCTCCATGCCGAAGATCAGCCCGTAGAAGGCCAGCTCGGCCTCCAATACCGCGACGATGGTCTCTTCCCTGCGCCAGCCGTGCTGCTCGCCGGGGAAGGTGAGCAAGGCCCACTCTTTGCCATGTTTGTCCAGTTCGGCGGTGAATCGCTCGGCCTGGCCCACGTCCACGATCGCGTCCTCCAGGCCGTGCAACATGAGGCAGGGGCCCGAGGCCCGGAAGGCGTTCAGGAGCGGGGAGCGTTCTGTGTAGCGCTGCCGCGTCTCGGGCAGCGGGCCCACCAGGCCGTCCAGATAGCGCGACTCGAAGTCGTGGGTCTCGGCGGCCCAGCTCTCCGGGTCGGTGATCGCGTAGTGCGCGACCCCGCCCGCGAACACGTCGCTGTGCACCAGCGCCGCCACGGTGGTCCAGCCGCCCGCGCTGCCGCCCCTGATGGCGATCCTGGCCGCGTCCGCGACCCCGCGCTCGACCAGCCCGCGCGCCACTATGGCGCAGTCCTGGACGTCCACGACGCCCCACTGGTGGCGCAGCCGCTCGCGGTAGGCACGGCCGTAGCCGGTCGAGCCGCCGTAGTTGACCACCGCCACGCCGATGCCCCGGCTGGTGAAGTAGGCGATCTCCAGGTCCAGCAGGATCGGCATGTTGCCGGTGGGGCCGCCGTGCACGAAGATTACGTAAGGACCCGGACCCTGCGCGCCGGACGGCGGGTAGAGGTGGGCGTGCACGCCCTCGATCGTCACCGCCTCGGGGGCCGGCAGCAGCGCGCGGTCCGGCAGCGGCTTGGGCGCCGACACCACCTCGTGCCCGCCGTCGTCCAGGCCGACCAGCGTGACCTGCAGCGGCGTGTACGGCGTCCCCTTGACGGCCACGGCCTTGCCGCCCGCGGCCGAGACGGTGCCCGACCAGTGGGTGGCCGTGCCGCCCAGGTCCCGCAGCTCGCCGGTCCCGGGGTCGAGCAGCCCCAGGCGGCGGTGGTCGGCGGTGCCGTGCACGACGACCAGCCGGCCGTCGTCCGCGACCGCGAACGTGGCCAGGCCGGGCTTCCACGGCGCCACGCCGAACTCGGACTCCATCGGGGTCAGGTTGCGGGCCTCGCCGCCGCCGAGCGGGACGAGGTGCACGTTCCACCAGCCGGTCGGGTCGGTGACCGCGTACAGGCTCGTCTCGTCGCGCCACTCGGCCTGCGTGACCGACTCGCTCGGGCCGCCCGCCACCACCTCGTACGGGCCCGCCGTGCCGTCGGCGGCCAGCGGGGCGACGCACAGCTCGGTGCCGTCCCAGGGCATGTTGGGGTGATCCCAGCCGATCCAGGAGACCTTGCGGCCGTCGGGGGAGACGCGGGGGTTCATCACGAAGTGCTGGGCCTTGACGATGACCCGCACGTCGCCGCCGTCCAGCGGCACCGCCACCAGGTCCCGCACGTCGTGGGTCTCCCTGACCGCCCACACCTCGTCGCGGCCCGGCGGCAGGTACAGGTCGCCGTAGCGCGCGGGGCCCTCCGGAGTGAGCGCCACCGGCTCGGCACCGTCCAGAGGGCCGTCCAGGGGGCCGTCCAGGCGGTAGAGGCGCTGGTCGGCCCAGTTCGTGAAGACCAGGCCGCCGCCGGGCAGCGGGCGCCAGGAGCGGCCTCCGTACTCGACGACCCGGTTGCGGGCGTTCCAGCCCTCGGGGAGCGCGTCCACGCGGGTGCCGTCCGGCAGGCGGCGGACCACGCAGCGCCGGCCGCCCTCGTGCGGGCGGGGCTCGTCCCACCAGACCTCGACCCCGGCGGGCGTGGCCACCGCCTCCACCCACTGGGGACCGCCGTCGGTCCTCGCCACGTCGATCGGGCTAATGCTCATGAACTCACCAATTGCCGTTGGTACTAGGAGGAAGAGGGACGTCTGGGGGGTGCAGCACGTACGCGATGCCGCCGCTGCCCGAGCTCCGCAGCCACACGTGCTCGAACGCGGCCCGCGGGTAGACCCGTCTGACCTCGCCGTCCGTGGGGGCGGCGGGGTCGTTCACCACCACGTCGCCCTCGGCGGTGAAGCCGGTGACGACCAGGATGTGACCGTTCGTGCTGTAGCAGGAGCCGGGCAGCTCGTGCGCCTTGAACGACTGGGAGGTGATCACCGGGATGCCGGCTCTGACGAACGGCTCCAGCTCCGCCGCCGACCGCAGCCGCGTTACGAACCCGGACAATCCGTATCGGCCGGCGTAGGCGACGTTGAACGGCCAGTTGCCGGTGCCCTGGTAGCTCGCGTCGTACGTGCCCGCCGCCGCGTGGTCCACCGCCGGGGCGGGGTCGCCGCCGCCCACCCAGGCCAGCTCCTCGGGGGCCGGACCGCGGCCCCAGAACGCCAGCACCATCGCCACCGAGGCCGGGCTGCACCAGTTGGCGCCGCCGCCGTCGTAGCGCGGGTGGTGGCCGGCGTGCGCGTGCTGCGAGTGACGGGGTACGTCCAGCTCCACCGCGCCGCCCGGGCCGGGAGCGCTGGGAGCGGGCGGGCGCGGCGGCAGGGCCGAGGCCATCACGCCCAGGCCCGTCAGCTCGGCGCCTGCTCCGTGCCTGGTCACGCGTACCTGGTAGGCGGTCACCGGACGCCTGGCCACGAACGTGTCCACCGCCACGTCGCCGTCCGCGTCGCCCTGGCCGGGCACCGACGTCCGCGGGTCGCCGTGCTCGGACCAGCGGCCCATGACGTACCACTTGGTCCAGGTGTCCTCGGCTGTGGAACGGGCCTTCGCGCGTAACGCGATCTCGATCCACGAGCCGGGCGGGGTGCGGGCCGTCCACGACGGGATGATCTGGGTGGCCGCGAAGCCGATCGGGTGCTCTTCACCGGTCCACTCCTGCGCGCCTTCCTGTGCCGTCGGTACGGCGAAGCGGGTGAAGGCGACGCGGGCCAGATCGACGGTGAGCACCAGGCACATTGTGGTTTTGTGACACATGCCGCACATCGGATGGTTTACGTACCGGGGCGAATGTGTCGGTGATCAACCCTATGGTCTGGGGCATGACTTTCCCTTTCCAGGCACACCCGCATCCCGTGCCCTGCCCGCCGGCCCGCATGCCCGGCCGCACGCCCGCCGGTGACACGGCCTTACCCGGCGTCCGGGCCGTGGGGGAGGCGGCGCCGTGAACGTCGGGGAGGAGCCGCTCGCCACGTCCTGGGACGCGGTGGCGGCCGCCGTCGCCACCGCCGACCCCGAGACGGCCGCCGACCTCCTCCACCGCCTCGACCCCCGTGCTCCGTGGCGGCCCGGCCCACGAGGCGCGCACAGCCCTTATACCCCCTCCGATCCCGCGCCGCGAGCCTCCTGGGGGCACGGCCGTCACGCTCCGTCCGGGCGCGGCCCGTATGACGGCGCGTACGACGGCCCGTATGACGGCCCGTATGACGGCCCGTATGACGGCCCGTACGACGGCGCGCAGGTCCCATGGGGTCGCGGCTCGCACGTCGCGCACCAGGCCGCCGTCACGAGCCGTTCTCAAAGGTACGGGCGCTTCGCAGGAGAAGCCCGGAGTCGTGGCCGGGCGGAGGAGCCGGGTGACGCCGTGCTGCTCTGGTCGCTCGGGCCTGGGCTGGCCGGGCGGACGGCGGAGTGGCGGGCCGAGTTCGCCACCCTGGCCGCGCTCAAGCTCGCTCCAGGGCCGCGCCGGCGCGGCGGCCCGGGGCAGGGGGTCCGTACGGTGCTGGCCCTGCTGCGCCACACCGGAGTGACCCCGCCCGAGCACGACCCGCTCGTCGTCGCGTGGGCCGCCTGCACCCCCGACGCCGCGGGGCTGCGCGCCGACCCGCTGCTCGACCACCTCGTGCCCCGGATGTTCGACGCCGAGGGGGTCGGGGCGCTGCTGCGCGACGAACGCGCCGACCCGCTCAGGCCCCGGTCGTGGCTGGCCGCGCTGCACGAGCTGGCGGGCGACGGGCGGATCGGGCGCGACCTGCTGCTCGACGGGTGCCTGCGGCGGTTCCTGCGCGGCGGGCAGCCCGCCGACCTGCGCTTCTTCGTACGCCTCCATGAGCTGCTCCAGCCCGCGGACGACGAGGTGAGCCGGCGTCGCCGCGCCTACCTGCGGTTGCTGCCTGCCGCGCCTGGCGCGGTCGCCGAGACGGTGCTCAGGCACGTACGGCGGCTCGACGACCTGGAGGGCGGCGAGGTGACCGAGGCGGTGCGGGCCTTGCTGCTCAGGCCCGAACGCAAGCTGCAGACGGCCGGCGTCACCTGGCTCGACGAGGTCGCCGCCGGTGACCCCGCCGCCGGGCTCGACGCGCTGGCGCCCGCGCTGGGCTGCGCGTTCGGCTCGGAGTCCACCGACGTGCAGGGGCGGGCCGTGCGGGTGGCGGTCAAGCACGCCAAGCGGTTCACCGCCGATGGGGCCCGGGCGATCAGGGAGGCGATGGGGGTCCTGCCGCAGGAGCTGGGCGAGACGCTGGCGGCCGTCTTCGGCGCGGAGCCGGCGGACGGGCCCGGGGATCTCGACGGCTTCACCCCGGTGTCCTTGCCCGCACCCCTCGAGGCCGGCGCGTTCCCCTCGCCGGTGCGGGCGGCGTACGAGCTGGGTCCGTGCCCGCCGGACGACTGGCAGGGTGCGGAACGCTGGCTCGCGGGCGTCGTCCACCTGTATGGACGCGCCCGCGACGCCCTCACCATCCGCCTCAAGGAACACCGGCCTCCGCCCCCGGGCCCCTGGCTGGACATCGGCCACTGGGCTCAGGCGATCGGCCGCCTCGTGACCGGGACCGTCGCCACGTCGTCCGCGGACGAGCGCCTGCCGGGGGCGGGGGACGTGCCGGGGCCGCACCTGTTCCTGCTGCGACGCTGGGCGGAGGTCCACGACGCGCTCGCCGCGGGCACGCTGCCGCCCTACCTGCTCGCCGAACCCACCGAGGGCTCCGGACTACTGGACCCGGAGGTGCTGGTGGAGCGCCTGTCCGGCTACGAACGGGCGGGCGCCGAGGCCCTGCCCGCCGACCTGCAGCAGGCGTTGTTACGGCTGCCTCGCGACGTCCCACGGCAGGCTGCGGCCCAGGCGGCCCGGCTCACCTCCGAGGCGGGCCGCATCGCCGCCCGCTGGATGAACGGCGAGCGGCCGGAACCGATCGCCGAGCTGATCTGGTCGTGCCGGGAGCAGAGCGGCGAGATGGCTGTCGGCGGGTCCGGTCCTTGGCAGGAGGGCTGGGCTTGTTGTGCGGCTGACACCGGGCCGGTCCTGGGGCGGGTGCACGAGTTGAGCGCGCGGCTGCGGCCGGACGGGCCCACTGGGCTGGAGCTCGTGGACGGGCTGTTCAGCGGGTCCGTGGCGCATCGGCTGCGTGATCACGGCGGGTATCTGGGGTGGTGGCCTCATCTGATGCCGTCCGATCGTGAGGCGGTGGCGGCCCACTGCGTGCCGCATCTCGTGGAGCGGTGGCGGCGGGTGCGCGTGGAGACGGCGCAGGCGCGGGTCCTGGCGGCGGCGGGTGGGCCGCCCGGGGAGGCGCTCGCGCTCGTGGTGGCGTACCTGGTCGCGGATCGGGCGCGCGGGGCGGCGGAGGAGCGGGCGCGGCCGGTCGTGGAGCTGGCCGCGCGCGGCGAGCTTGACGCCGAGCGCGTGGGACGGCGGCTCGCGCTGCTGATCCAGCGTACGGAGCTCAAGCCCGGCCCGGCGTTCGAGACCTTGGAGGCGGCGGCCGCGCTCGGCGCGCAGCGTGAGGTGTGGCGGATCGTGACCGCGTTCCTGCCGGGCTTCCTGCCCCCGCCGGGCGAGCGGTCGCACACCCGGCACACGCAGGGCCTCGTGTTCGCCTCACGCGCGGCCCGATGGGCGGGCGCGCGCGGCGCGGTGCCGTGCGTGGCCGAGATCGCCCAGCGCAAGGCGTCGAACAACTTCGTCCGCGAGGCCCGCCGCCTGCACACCTACCTCACCTGAAGGGCGATCCGGGGGCGCGCCGGGGAACACGCCTCCGGACAAGGGTGACCTGCGCCCCGGGAAAGGGCCGTGCGGTGATCCCTGGGGGCGTCTCTCAAGGCGCCCCCGGGGACCGGCGTCAGAGGTAGAGGCCGGTCGACTCGTCGCCCGGGGTCGGGGTGATCTCGCGGCCTGAGCGGAGGGCGTAGAGCTGGGCCAGGGTGGCGCCGGACGGGCCGACGCCCTCCGGCGTGCCCAGCCACGCCACCGCCTCCTCCTTGCTCAGCGGCCCCACCTCGAGCTGCGCCAGGCAGCGGCCGGGGCGGACGACGGCGGGGTGGAGGCGGGTGAGGTCCTCGTTGGTGGTGATGGCGACGAGCACGTCGCGGCCCTGCCCGAGCAGCCCGTCGGTGAGGTTGAGCAGCCGGGACAGCCCCTGACCCGCCTGGGCCTTGGCGCCGGAGCTGATCAGCTCGTCGCAGTCCTCCAGCACGAGCAGCCGCCAGCGCTGGGACTCCTCGTCGGTGTCGTAGCCGACGGCGACCTCCATGAGGTAGCCGGGCTCGTTGAACAGCCGCTCGGGGTCGAGCACGCAGTCGACCTGGCACCAGTCGCGCCACTGCTTGGCGAGCGTGCGCAGCAGCGTGGTCTTGCCGGTGCCGGGCTGGCCGTGCAGCAGGATGAGGCGGCCGTTGACGTCTTCCGGGGTGACCGCCATGAGCCGGTCGAGCGCCGGGCGGACCTTCGCCGAGTAGTTGGTGCTGATCTCGTCCCAGGGCTGCGCGGTGATCGGCTTCTCCGAGCGGGTGCCGCCGTGCATGCCGCGCCACCAGAAGCCCATCTCCACGTGGTCGACGTCGGGGACGGCCTCTTCCGCGCCTTCGATGCTCTCCGCGAGCACGCTCTTGGCCAGGTCCTCGTCGACCGCGGTGACGCTGACCGTCGCCGTGCGGTTGCGGTGGCGTACGACGCGCAAGGTCCAGCCGTCACCGCAGATCAGCCGTGACTCGGAGCCGTCCTCGACCCGGGCGGTGCGCAGCACCCGGCCGCCGGCGGGGGCGAGCGGGGCGTCAGGGCGTACGCGCTCCAGGTTGGCCAGGCGGGACCACGGCTGCACGCCCGTCGCGAACGGCGACAGCGCCAGAGCGTCGATCACGTCGATGGCGGAGTCGGCGTCGTCGATCCAGATGTTCATCGGGAGCTCAGAGGAGTCCGGGCTGGGGAACGGCACCTCCCTAATCACAGACATACCGTTGATGATCTCCGTCTCAGGGGCCGGATGTCGAGAAGTTTTCTGGCTGGGGACAGTGGTTCTCCTTGAGGGTACCCGGCCGGGTGGTGACGAGGGGGCCGGGCGCGCCAGGCCCTGCGGCGCCGGGGAAACTGTGACCGCTTCGCCATGCGGGAGGGGTGCATGCCCGGTACCTTGTGACGTCGGGTAAATCAGTCCTTAAGCGGAGGTATGGGGGAAGTGTCGAAAGTCACGTTCCGCGAACGGGCTCGGTACTGGTTCGACAACACGATGTCGAAGGGCACGGCGTCGCTCATCGGGTGGCTGGCGATCGTGTCGGCCGCGCTGATGGTGGTCGTGACGGGACTGACGCTGTGGCTGGCGCCCAACGAGCCCGAGGGTGTCGACCACGCCGGCGAGCTGTTGTGGATCTCCCTCATGCACGCCCTGAGCCCGGGCAAGGTCGCCAGCGACGAGGGGTCCATCACGTACGTCGCGATCATGTTCGCGATGTCGCTCGGCGGATTGTTCATCGTCAGCATGCTGGTCGGTCTGCTGTCCAACGGCCTCAAGCAGAAGGTGGACCGGCTGCGCAGGGGGCGCTCGCGGATCGTGGAGCGCGGGCACACGGTCATTCTCGGCTGGTCGGACCAGGTGTTCACGATCATCTCCGAGCTGGTCAAGGCGCAGGCCAGCCAGAAGCACTCCGTCATCGCGATCCTGGCGGAACGTGACAAGCTCGAGATGGAGGAGGACATCCGCGAGCGGCTGGGCGACCTCGGCCGCACCCGCGTGGTGTGCCGTACGGGACGGCCGACCGAGCCGCGCGACCTCGCGCTGATGAACCTCTCGACCGCCCGCTCCGTCGTCGTGCTGTCGCCCGACCGCGACGACCCCGACGCCCACGTCATCAAGATCCTGCTCGCGCTGGCCAAGCGCGAGGGCGTGCGTCCGCCGGTGGTGGCCGCCCTCACCTCCAGCCGCAACATCGCGGCCGCCCACCTGGCCGGCGGCGAGGACGTGCACCTGGTCGACTCCGACGACACCGCCTCGCGGCTGATCGTGCAGTCCTCCCGCCAGTCCGGCATGTCCGTGGTCTGCATGGACCTGCTGAACTTCGACGGCGGCGAGATCTACCTGCGCACCCCGAAGAAGCTGCTCGGCGTCACGTACGGGGACGCGCTGCACGCGTACGAGACCGCGTCCGTGATCGGTCTGCGCCGCCCGTCCGGCATCGTGCTGAACCCGCCGCTCGACACCGTCATCAACGACGGCGACCAGGTCATCATCATCGCCGACGACGACTCGCACGTCCGCCTCGCGGCCGGCAGGCCCGCGCTGGAGGAGGCGGCGATCGTCACGGCGGAGAAGGCGCCCACCCAGCCGGAGCGCACGCTGCTGCTCAACTGGAACGGCCGCGCCGAGCAGATCATCCGCTACCTCGACGGCTACGTCGCCCCCGGCTCGGTGCTGGAGGTCGCCACCGACCACCCCTCGGCCGGGACGAACCTCACCGGCCTGCGCAACCTCACCGTCAACGTCAAGGACTGCGACACCACCGACAGGTTCGCCCTGGAGTCGCTCGGCGTCGGCCTGTTCCAGCACGTCATCGTGCTCTCCGACGACCGCTTCGACCCGCACCACGCCGACACCCGCACGCTCATGACGCTGCTGCAGCTGCGCGACATGCAGAAGACGCTGGGCGAGCACTACTCGATCGTCAGCGAGATGCACGACGAGAACAACCGCGCGCTCGCCGAGGTCACCGAGGCCGACGACATCGTGATCAGCGACACCGTCATCGGCCTGCTGCTGGCCCAGCTCGCCGAGAACCGGCACCTCGCTGACGTCTTCGGCTACCTCTTCGACTCGCGCGGCTCGGAGATCTACCCCCGCCCGGCCTCCGACTACGTGAAGACGGGCGTGGAGGTGTCGTTCTCCACCGTCGTGGAGTCGGCGCGGCTCAGGGGAGAGACCGCCATCGGCTACCGCGACAACCTGGGCAGGAACGATCCGCCGCACTACGGCATCGTCCTGAACCCGGACAAGACGCGCCCGATCGTGCTCGGCGAGAGCGACTCGGTCATCGTCCTCGCCGAACGCTGATGGCTGCCAGGAGATTGGGTTAGCGTTCTGTCGTGAGGACCATCGACTGGGTCGACGACGCCGTCGAGATCATCGACCAGACCCTGCTGCCCGACAAGTGCGTGATGCTGCGCATCCACACGGTCGCCGAGCTCATCGACGCCATCAGGCGGCTGGCGGTGCGCGGCGCGCCCGCGCTCGGCGTGGCGGGGGCGCTCGGCGTCGTGCTGGCCGACGGCGACCCCGACCAGATCGCCGCGCTGCGCGCCGCCCGGCCGACCGCCGTCAACCTCGCCTGGGGCGTCGACCAGGCCGCCGCCCACCTCGACGAGGGCCGCGAGGCGGTGCTGGCCGCCGCCCTGCGCGTACGCGACGACGACCTCGCGGCCGGCCGGGCCATGGGCGAGCGCGGGGCCGCCCTCCTCGAAGGCGACCGGCTGCGCATCATGACCGTGTGCAACACCGGCGGGCTGGCCGCCGTCGAGCGCGGCACCGCGCTCAGCGTCGTCCAGACGCTGCACGAGCGCGGCCGGCTGGCCGAGGTGCTGGTGCTGGAGACCAGGCCGCTGCTGCAGGGCGCGAGGCTCACGACCTGGGAGCTCGGCAGGATGGGCGCGCCGCACCGGCTCATCGCCGACTCGGCGGGCCCCTATCTGCTGGCGCGGGCCGACGTCGACGCCGTGCTCATCGGCGCCGACCGCATCGCCGCCAACGGCGACACGGCCAACAAGATCGGCTCGTACGCCCTCGCGCTCGGGGCGGAACGCGCCGGGGTGCCGTTCATCGTGGTCGCGCCGGAGTCCACGATCGACGAGGACACCCCGTCGGGCGACAAGATCGAGATCGAGGACCGCGGCGCCGACGAGATCGTCTCCGTACGCGGCGTGCGCATCGCCCCCGAGGGCACCCAGGCGCTCAACCCGGCCTTCGACGTGACGCCCCACGACCTCATCACCGCCATCGTGACCGACCGGCGGGTGATCAGGCCGTAACCGAAATCGCCGATCCTGGGACCGTTCCGCGTCCTGCGGGTTACGCTCGGTCGTCACGACAGCGATCCTCGGAGCTCACGGTGGCCATCGACCTGGTGTTACGGCGCGACTGGAACGCCCGCGCCCCGCGCGGCGACTACACACAGCTCGACTCCACCAAAGGAGTCAAGGTCCACTACACCGGCGGCAGGGTCGATGAGGCGATCGTCGGCGACCACGGGCGCTGCGCGGCGCTGGTGCGCTCGATCCAGGCCCACCACATGGACGGCAACGGCTGGATCGACATCGGCTACAGCTACGTCGCCTGCCCGCACCGCAAGGTGTTCGAGGGCAGGGGCCTGCACCACCTGCCCGCCGCCAACGGTCCGGGCCTGAACGCCGGCCACTACGCCGTGCTCGGACTGGTCGGCAACTCGGGCCTGGTCAGGCCGCCCGACGGCATCCTGCACGCCATCGTCGACGCCATCGAGTTCGTCAGGAAGAACGGCGGCGCAGGCAAGGAGATCAAGGGTCACCGCGACGGCTACGCCACCGACTGCCCCGGCGAGCCCCTCTACGCCTGGGTCAGACGGGGCGCGCCGCGCCCGGCGGGCGGCGGCGACGACGGCGGTGGAGGCGGGCCTGCCGCGCCGCCGTTCCCCGGGAGGCTGCTCAGCTACCCGCCCGTCACGCGGGGCCAGGACGTCCGCACCTGGCAGACGCAGATGCGGCGGCGCGGCAGGGAGCTCGCGGTGGACGGCGCGTACGGGCCGGAGTCGCGCGAGGTGTGCCGGCGCTTCCAGCGGCAGCAGAACGTCAGCGACGACGGCATTGTCGGCCCGATCACCTGGCGCCTGACTTGGGAGGCTTAGACCCGGGGTTACTGGGTTCGGGTGGTTCCGCCTACTATCCGAACCATGGAACTGGCAGCGGGGTTCGCGCCCATCTCACGGGACGACTGGCGGGCGCTGGCGGCGGAGGTGCTGCGCAGGTCGGGAGCCGAGGCGTCCTCGCCTGAGGAGGCGCTGTCCAGGACGACGTACGACGGGCTCACGATCGCCCCGCTCTACGACACCGATGACCTGCCCGGCGACCCCGGCTTCCCGGGCGCCGCCCCCTACGTGCGCGGCGCGCGGGTCACCGGCGGCTGGGACGTACGCCAGCGGCACGCCGTCGCCGACCCCGAGGCCGTGCTCGCCGACCTGGAGAACGGCGTCACCTCGCTCTGGCTGGTCGTCGGCGACGGCGCCATCCCGGTGAGCGCGCTCGGCAGGGTGCTGGAGAACGTCTACCTCGACCTCGCGCCCGTCGTCCTGGAAGCGGGGGAGCAGACCCCCGAGGCCGCCGAGGCCCTGCTCGCGCTGGCCGCGGCACGCGGCGTCGAGCCGTCGGGCAACCTCGGCGCGTCGGCGGCGTACGGCACCGGCGGAGCCGAGCTGGCGCTGCGCTGCGCCGAGCGGCATCCGGGGCTGCGGGCCGTCACCGTGGACGCCACGCCGTACCACGACGCGGGCGGCAGCGACGCCGAGGAACTGGCCTGCTCGATCGCGGCCGGCGTCGCCGAGCTGCGCGCGCTCACCGAGGCCGGGCTGAGCGCCGGGCAGGCGCTCGGGCAGCTCGAGTTCCGCTACGCCGCCACCGCCGACCAGTTCGCCACCATCGCCAAGCTGCGCGCCGCGCGCCGCCTGTGGGCCAGGGTCGCCGAGGTCTGCGGCGCCCCGGACGCGGGCGGGCAGCGGCAGCACGCCGTCACCAGCTCCGCGATGATGACCGCCCGCGACCCCTGGGTCAACATGCTGCGCACCACCCTGGCCTGTTTCGGCGCCGGGGTCGGCGGGGCGGCGGCGGTGACCGTGCAGCCGTTCGACGCCTGCCTGGGGCTGCCCGACGACTTCTCCCGCCGCATCGCCCGCAACACCCAGTCGCTGCTGCTGGAGGAGTCGGGCCTGGGGCGCGTCATCGACCCGGCGGGCGGCTCCTGGTACGTCGAGCGCCGCACCGCCGACCTCGCCTCCGCCGCCTGGGCCTTCTTCCAGGAGATCGAGGCGGCCGGCGGCATCCTGGCGGCGGGGCCGCTGATCGCCGCCCGCGTCGCCGCCACCCGCGAGCGCCGCGACGACGACATCGCGCACCGCCGCTTTCCCATCACCGGGGTGAGCGAGTTCCCCGACCCTGCCGAGAAACCGCTGCGGCGGGCTCCCGACCGCACGGACGACCGCACGGACGACCGCACGGACGACCGCACGGACGACCGCACGGACGACCGCACGGACGACCGCACGGACGACCGCACGGACAACCGCATGGACGACCGCACGGACGACCGGGCGGAGCCGCCCAGGATCCGGTACGCCGAGCCGTACGAGCGGCTGCGCGACCTGGCCGACGCGCAGCCCGAGCGGCCCAAGGTGTTCCTGGCCACGATCGGCCCCCTGGCCGCCCACAGCGCGCGGGCCACGTTCGCCGCGAACCTGTTCCGGTCCGGCGGGCTGGCGGTCGAGACGGCCGGGCCGGGAACAGACCCTCGGCAGATCGCCGCCGCGTTCGCCGCCGGCGGCGCCACCGTGGCCTGCCTGTGCTCCACCGACCAGCTCTACGAGCAGCACGCCGCCTCCGTCGCCGCCGCCCTGCGCGAGGCCGGTGCGAAGAAGGTGTGGCTGGCGGGGAAGGGACGTTATGAGGGGATCGACGCGAACCTCTACGCCGGGTGCGACGTGCCCGCCGTGCTCCGCGAGACGTTCGACGACCTGGAGGTGACCAGATGATCCCGGACTTCTCCGGCATTCCGCTCGGCCCCCTGCCCGCGGACGGGCCAGGGGGCCCGGAGCCGGAGGGCGAGGTGTGGCAGACGCCCGAGGGCATCGCGGTCAAGCCCCTCTACACCGCCGCCGACCTGGACGGGCTGGACTTCCTGCGGACGTATCCCGGCGCGCCGCCCTACCTGCGCGGCCCTTACCCCACCATGTACGTCAACCAGCCCTGGACGATCCGCCAGTACGCCGGCTTCTCCACCGCCGAGGACTCCAACGCCTTCTACCGGCGCAACCTGGCGGCCGGGCAGAAGGGCCTGTCGGTGGCGTTCGACCTGGCCACCCACCGGGGCTACGACTCCGACCACCCGCGCGTCGCGGGCGACGTCGGCATGGCGGGGGTGGCGATCGACTCGATCTACGACATGCGGCAGCTGTTCGACGGGATCCCGCTCGACCGCATGTCGGTGTCCATGACGATGAACGGCGCGGTGCTGCCCGTCCTCGCCCTCTACATCGTGGCGGCGGAGGAGCAGGGCGTCGCGCCCGAGCAGCTCGCGGGGACCATTCAGAACGACATTCTCAAGGAGTTCATGGTCCGCAACACCTACATCTATCCACCGGCTCCGTCGATGCGCATCATTTCGGATATTTTCGCTTATACGAGTGAGAAGATGCCGAAATTCAACTCCATCAGCATTTCCGGCTATCACATCCAGGAGGCCGGAGCCACGCTGGATCTGGAGCTGGCGTACACGCTCGCCGACGGCGTCGAATATCTGCGCGCCGGCACCGCCGCAGGGCTCGGCATCGACCGGTTCGCGCCCCGGCTGTCGTTCTTCTGGTGCATCGGCATGAACTTCTTCATGGAGGTCGCCAAGCTGCGCGCCGCCCGGCTGCTGTGGGCCAAGCTGGTGTCCGGGTTCGGCGCGAAGAACCCCAAGTCGCTGAGCCTCCGTACGCACAGCCAGACCTCCGGCTGGTCGCTGACCGCGCAGGACGTCTTCAACAACGTCGCCCGCACCTGCGTCGAGGCCATGGCCGCCACCCAGGGCCACACCCAGTCGCTGCACACCAACGCGCTCGACGAGGCGCTCGCCCTGCCCAGCGACTTCTCCGCGCGCATCGCCCGCAACACCCAGCTGCTGCTGCAGCAGGAGTCCGGCACCACGCACGTCATCGACCCCTGGGGCGGCTCCTACTACGTCGAACGCCTCACCCACGACCTCGCCGCCCGCGCCTGGGACCACATCCAGGAGGTCGAGACGGCCGGCGGCATGGCCAAGGCCATCGAGGCGGGGCTGCCCAAGCTGCGCATCGAGGAGGCCGCCGCGCGTACGCAGGCCCGCATCGACTCCGGCAGGCAGCCGGTGATCGGGGTCAACAAGTACCGGGCCGACGGTGACCGCGACATCGAGGTGCTCAAGGTCGACAACAGCGCCGTACGGGCCAGCCAGCTCGACAAGCTGGCCCGGCTGCGGGCCGAGCGCGACCCCGACGCCGTACGCCGCGCGCTCGACGCCCTCACCAAGGCCGCCTCGCACCCCGCGCCCGGCCTGGAGCACAACCTGCTCAAGCTGTCCGTGGACGCCGCCCGCGCCAAGGCCACCGTGGGGGAGATCTCCGAGGCACTGGAGAAGGTCTTCGGCCGGCACGCCGAGCAGGTGCGTACGATCACTGGCGTGTACCGCGACGAGTCAGGCCAGGCCGCCAACATCGAACGGGCCCGGCGCGCCTGCGACGCCTTCGCCGAGACAGAGGGGCGCAGGCCGCGCATCCTGGTGGCCAAGATGGGGCAGGACGGCCACGACCGCGGCCAGAAGGTGATCGCCACCGCCTTCGCCGACCTCGGGTTCGACGTCGACGTCGGCCCGCTGTTCCAGACGCCGGAAGAGGTCGCCCGCCAGGCCGTCGAGGCCGACGTGCACATCGTCGGCGTCTCGACGCTGGCCGGCGGGCACCTCACGCTCGTCCCCGCCCTGCGCGACGCCCTCGCCGCGCTCGACGCCGCCGACATCATGATCGTCGTGGGCGGCGTCATCCCACCCGGCGACCAGGACGAACTCCGCGCGGCCGGCGCCGCCGCCATCTTCCCCCCGGGCACGGTGATCGCCGACGCCGCCCTCGGCCTGCTCGAACAGCTCAGCAAGCGCCACTAGGCCACGGCCGGACCCGAGCGCGCTGGTCAGTAGGTGCCCTGCTCGCACATGGGGACGGAGACCGTGCGTTCGACGGTGACCGGGGTGGTGATGCGCAGGGTGACGCGGTGGACGCCGCCGGTGCTGCGCAGGGTGCGGGGTGCGGCGAGGTAGCGGTCGCCGTTCGCCGAGATCACCGCCGAGGAGCGGGCGATCGTCGTGCCGTCCACGAGCCAGGCGTAGGTGAAGGTGGTCGCGGTGCCGGTACGCCGTACCAGGGCCTGGAGCGTCACCTGGCCGCCCGACCAGCAGTCGCCGCTCCTCGTGCCGCCGGGGCGCACGAAGACCAGGCGGAGCCGGTTCGCGCCCGAGGTGGTGCCGGTCGTGCGGTCGTCGGCGGGGACGGTGGTCGCCGTGCCGTCCGACTGCGGGGTGGGACGCTGGCTCCTGGCCTGATCGGACGACGGGCCGGACGACGGGCCGGCCGGTGTGGTGGCCGATGGCGTGGCCGCCGGTGCGGTGGGGGTGCCGCTGCTCGCGGGCACCTCTCCCGTCTTGGGGGTCGGCTCCGTCGGGGTGAGCCAGACGATCGCGCCGGCCAGCGCGCACACGGACACGCCGGAGACGCCCGCGACGGCCACGGTCTTGACCCGCCGCCGCCGCGACGGCTTGCCCGCCTTACCCGCGCCCTTCCCGCTCTCCTGCCCGCCGGCCGCAGCCTGCCCACCGCCCTCCGCAGCGCCGAGCCCCGCCGCCCGGTCCTCGAACCCGGAGCGTGCGCCTGCGACGCCGGGCTCGAACCCGGTCGCTCCCGCCCCGGCGGGTCCGCCCGCCGAGGTGTGGCCGTCGGCCGCGCGCGAGGCGGACGGTGCGTCGAAGGCGACGGGGGCGCCCAGCGGCATGCCCGCTCCGCGCCGCTCCCGCTCGCCGGAGGACGGCTCCACCGTGGACGACATGTCGAACAGCGCCTGCAACGACGCGGCCGTCTGCCCGTTCTGCCCGCTGACGTCGTGCCCGCCCTGCTCGGGCCGCTGATGTTCATCGCGCCCGCGCACGTCACCGCGCACGTCACCGCGCACGTCACTGTGAGCGTCGTGGGGACGAGCCAGCCCGCGCGGGTCCTGCGGATGCGCGTCGCGGGGGTGACCGCCGCCGTGGGGATCGTGCGGCCGGGCGTGGGGGTCGCCGGGGACGGGGTCCTGGGTGGGGCCGAAGTCGCGGGTCGTCGCCTCGGCGGGGCGGCGGCGGGGCATCGGGGGCACGCCCTGCCTGTCCGGGGTGTCGTAGGCGTCGGGGGCCGCGTGCGGGGCCAGAGTGCGGCGCGAGGGCGCCGTCAGCTCCAGCAGCACGTCACGCATCGACGGCCGCGCCCCCGGGTCCTTGGCCAGGCAGGCGGCGACGATGTCGCGCAGCGGCCGGCCCAGCTCGCCGAGCTGCGGCTCCTCCCGCAGGATGCGGTTGATCACGGCGGGCAGCGCGTCGTCGCCGAAGGGCGGCACGCCGGTGGCCGCGAACACCAGGACGGACGCCCACGAGAACACGTCGGCCGCCGCCCCCACGGGCCGCCCGGCGAGCTGCTCGGGCGCCATGTACGCGGGCGTCCCCACGATGTTGCTGGTGGCCTTCATGCCCGAGCCGAGCGCCGCGGCGATGCCGAAGTCCACGACCTTGGCCCCGTCGGGGCCGAGCAGCACGTTGGACGGCGTGAGGTCGCCGTGCACGACGCCGGCCTGGTGGATGGCGTCGAGCGCGGTCGCGGTGGCCACGGCGAGCCGCTGCAGCTCCGCGCCGCCACGCCGGCCGGCCTGCTGCAGCGAGGGCCCGTCCACGTACTCGGCCACGATGTACGCCCTGCCGCTGGTCGAGGCGTCGAGCACCCGCGCGAGGCAGAACGGCTCGACCGTGCGCGCGGCGGCGATGGCCGCGGCCAGGCGGTCGTCCACGCGGTCGTCCACGCGGTCGTTCGCCGTGAGCCCCTCGCGCAGCACCTTGACGGCGACCGGGGTTCCGTTGCGTGCCTGGCCGAGGTAGACCACACCGTGGCCGCCCGCGCCGAGGCGCCCGACCAGCCGGTAGGGTCCCACCGCTGCCGGGTCGCCCTCGCGGAGGGGTTCGACGTTGGGCATGAGGGGAGTGACTCCTGTGACGGCTGAGATCAGAACTCCAGCACCCTACTGGCAAAAGTCAGAATTTGTCAGAAGTTAGGCTGATCAACTGCGAAGAAAGGGGTAAGTGGGGTGCATTCGCTGGAGGACTACGCCCGCGGCGTACGGGCCGGTTCGCGCACCTGGATCGCCCGCGCGATCACCTTGGTGGAGTCGACCAGACCCGACCACAACGCGCTCGCGCAACGGCTGCTCGTCGAGCTGACCCCGTTCACCGGGCACGCCCGCAGAGTGGGCGTCTCCGGCGTGCCGGGGGTCGGCAAGTCCACGTTCATCGACGCCCTCGGCACGCGGCTGACCGGGCAGGGGCACAAGGTGGCCGTCCTGGCCGTGGACCCGTCCTCCACCAGGACGGGCGGCAGCATCCTCGGCGACAAGACCCGCATGTCCCGCCTGGCGGCCGATCCCGCCGCCTTCATCAGGCCCTCGCCCACCTCGGGCACGCTCGGCGGCGTCACGAAGGCCACCAGGGAGGCCATGGTCGTGGTGGAGGCGGCCGGCTTCGACGTCGTCGTGGTGGAGACCGTCGGCGTCGGCCAGTCGGAGACCGCGGTGGCCGACATGGTGGACACGTTCCTGCTGCTCACCCTGGCCCGCACCGGCGACCAGCTCCAGGGCATCAAGAAGGGCGTGCTGGAGCTCGCCGACGTCATCGCGGTCAACAAGGCCGACGGCGAGTACGAGCTGCCCGCGCGCAAGGCCGCCCGCGAGCTGGCGGGCGCGCTGCGCATGCTGCGCTCCGACGCGCCCCCGCCCCCCGTCCTGACCTGCAGCGCCTTGACCGGAGATGGGCTGGACGAGGTCTGGGCCAAGGTGCTCGCCCACCAGGAGGGCCTCGACCTCGGCGCCAAGCGCCGCCGCCAGCAGGTGGGCTGGACCTGGACCCTGGTCAAGGACCGGCTGCTGGCCGAGCTGCGCGCCGACCCCCGGGTGGCGGAGATCAGCGCGGCGGTCGAGCGCGAGGTGCTGGCGGGCGAGCTGACGCCCGCGCTGGCGGCGGAACGCATTCTGTCCGCATTCACCCGGTCCTGAACCGGGAGCGGAGCAGCATCGGAACCCCGCAGGTGGAGATACCTCTCCCGGGGATGAGGATTCCCCCTCCGGCCCGCTCCGGCCCGGCGAAACCGTCCTGTGATCCATGCCACGATGGCGCCCAACCGACGTGGGGGAGGCGCACATGGGTGCGGAATCGATGCTGCCCGGAAGCGTGACCGACGAGCTCGAGGAGTACGGCCGCCTCCTCGACCGACACGGCATCACCTGGGGAGAACCGGAGATCCATTACGTGAAGTTCTTCGCCCGGCGCAGGGTCCTGCCGCCCGCGCTCTTCGACCGCTTCTGGTCCCTGGTCCTCCAGGCCGTCGCGGCCGACCACCCGGACGAGCCGCACGACCGGCTCGCCGCGAGGCTCGCCGAGCCCGACTACGACCGCGTCCTGCGCGACACCCTCGACGGTGAGCTGCCCGGCCACCTCGTCGCCGTCCGCATCAAGCAGGGCGGCGTGGTGCTGGAGGGCGCGCCGCGTACGGTGCTGATCGGCACGCCGGCGTCCCTCACGGGCGGCGGCAAGAAGGACCAGGTGCGCGGCCACGTGCCGTTCGTGGTGGAGCCGGGGGAGGCGCAGGCGCCCGAGCACGGCGGATCCGCCGTGCCCTGGCAGGAGGCGCGCACGGCGGGGCTGCCCGGCCGCGGCGGCGAGCGGATCTCGCTGCTGTTCGACTCCAAGCGCGACGAGCCCTGCCAGGTCACCGTCGACGGCACCGGCCGGGTGCTGGCGCCGCACGGCGCCTGGCTGGTAGAGGTGGACGAGGACAGCACGATCCTGGTGGACGGCGAACGCGTCAGGCTCGACACGCTCGTGCGCCACGTGCCCGCGGCCAGGCTCCGGCTGTCGGCGGGCACGCCGTGCCGGTGGAGCGTCGTGGACCAGGACGGCAGCGGCTGGTTCCCCTCCGGCGTGCCGCACCGCTACGACTACCACGGCCACCCCTACTTCCACGGCGACGACCTCGTCGTCGAGGTCCCCAGCCTGCCGCTGACCGTGCGGGCGGCCAGGGGCATGGAGTACGGCGAGCGCGAGCTCGCCCTCACCCCCGGCCCAGGGGCCGAGCGGCTCGTCGAGCTGGCCCCGGACCGCCTGTACGACGCCGCCGCCCGCGGCTGGTACGGCGGCGACCTGCACGTCCACCTCAACTGGGCGGGCGACCTGGTGGCCGTGCCCGCCGACGCGGCCGCCGCCCAGCACGGCGAGGACCTCCACGTGCTCAACCTGCTGGCGGGCAACGTCTCGGGCCGCCGGGTCTACGACAGGGAGGCCCTCGAACACTGGACCGGCCGCGACCTGCCTTGGTCCGACGGCACCCACGTGGCCAGGATGGGCGTCGAATACCGCAACGACCTGCTCGGCCACGTCTACGCCTTCGCGCCGCGCTCGGCCCCCGGCCGCTACCACACGGGCTTCGACGGCGACGCCGACTGGCCGCCGAACGCCGACGGGCTGCGCGAGCTGCGCGGACTCGGCGCGCTGGTCGGCTACAGCCACCCCTTCCGCACCCCGATCGGCGACGGCGACCCGCCCACGGGCGTGGTCTCGCCGGTGCCGCGCAACTGCGCCGCCCGCGAGCTGGTCGCCGACGCCGCGCTCGGGCTGGTGGACAGCCTCGACGTGCTCACCCACGCCTCCATCCCGGCCACGGCGGCGGTCTACAGGCGGCTGATCGGCGCGGGCAACCGGCTGGCCGTCACCGCGGGCACCGACGCGATGATCTCCTTCACCCGTTCCGACACCCAGTCGAACCCGCCCGGCTGGGCCCGCGTCTACGCGCAGGTCGAGGGGGAGCTGACGGCGCGCTCGTTCGCCGCCGCCGTACGCGCGGGCCGCACGTTCGCCACCACCGGCCCCTGGCTGGAGCTGAGCGTGAACGGCCATGGCCCCGGCCACGTCCTCCACGCCACCGCGGGCGACCGCATCAGCGTCACGGCCGCCACGGTCGGGCCCGAGGCGGTGGCGATCCGCATCCGCACCGCCGACGGCCTGTGCGCGGGGGCCGAGCGGCTGGCCCCCGACGGCCGCGACTGCGGCGACGAGCCGCTGACCGTGACGGCCGAGCTGACGCTGGACGCGCCCACGTACGTGGTGGCCGAGGTCCTGTGCGCGCCGCATCCGCGCACGCTGACCGCCACCGGCTACGCGCTGACCAGCCCCGTCTACGTGGACGTGGACGGCCGCCCGCTGGCCAGGCGCGAGGACGTGCTGTGGTGCCTGGAGTGGCTCGACCTGCTGGAGCAGCTCATCCGCCAGCACGGGCGGCTGGCCAGCCCGTACCAGTTCGGCGACCACATGTCCCTGTTGCAGCAGGCCAGGGCGGTCTACACGAGCCGGCTCGAGTCCTAGACGCCCCGACGGACGGCCCCCCGCGGACGCGGGGGGCCGTCGTGCTTTCTGGCCAGGTGTGTTAAATTTTGGCCATGCGGTCAGAAATTGAGCCGGGCGGCCAGAAATCCCGCTCGTTCATCGAGGAGGCCAGGCGGGCACAGATCGTGGCCTCGGCCATCGAGGTGATCGCCGAGGTCGGCTACGGCCAGGCGTCGCTCGCCCGGATCGCCAAGCACGCCGGCGTCAGCAAGGGAGTGATCTCCTACCACTTCGCCGGCAAGGACGAGCTGATGGAAGAGGTGGTCGAGCGGACCTACGGACGCATCGCCGAGCACGTCGCGGCCCGGATGGAGGGCCGCACCACGGCGAGCGAGCTGCTCAGGACGTACGTGCTGGCCGTGGCCGAGCACATGCGCGGCCACCGCACCCAGCTCGCGGCCCTCGGGGAGATCTTCAACAACTTCAGGGGAGCCGACGGGCGGCCCCGCTACGGCGTGCACACCAGCGAGCCGATCTACCAGACGTTCGAGTACTTCTACCGGATGGGCCAGGAGAGCGGCGAGTTCAGGGGCTTCGACACCCGGGTCATGGCCGTCACGCACTCGGCCGCCATCGACAGCATGTTCGCCTACTGGGCCGCCCACCCCGACCACGACCTCGACGCCCACGCCGGCGAACTCGCCGACCTTTTCGAAAGGGCCTGCCGCGCATGACGACAGAGACCGCCACCCCCGCCACCAGGACCCCCAGGCTCCACGCCGTCGACAACCTGCGCGTCGTGCTGACCGTGCTGGTGGTCGCCCACCACGTCGCCATCACGTACGGCAACATCCCCGCCTGGTTCTACCTGGAGCCGGCCCGCGACCCCTCAGGGGGCCTGCTGGACCTGCTGGTGGTCTTCAACCAGGCGTTCTTCATGGGCTTCTTCTTCCTCATCTCCGGCTTCTTCACGCCGGGCTCCCACGCGCGCAAGGGCGGGCGCGCGTTCGTACGCGACCGGCTGATCAGGCTCGGCGTCCCGCTGCTCGCCTTCCTCGTGGTGCTGCGCCCGATGGTGAACTTCGGCGCACTGGCGGATCTGCCCGGCATGCCGTACTGGCAGTTCTACCTGTTCTCCTGGGACCCGGGCCCGATGTGGTTCGCCGAGGTGCTGATCGTGTTCGCGCTGGTCTACGCCGCCTGGCGGGCCCGCAGGCCGGCGCCGGAGCGCGCGGACGTCCCGCTGCGCACGCGGCAGGTCGTGCTGTTCACGCTCGGGCTCGCGGCCGTGACGGCCCTGTGGCGGATCCCGGTGCCGACCGGCACGTACATCCCCGTGCTCGGGCTGCCGTCGGCCAGCTTCCTGCCCCAGTACGTCGCCATGTTCGCGGCCGGATGCGTGGCCTGGCGGCGCGGCTGGTTCGCCTCGCTGCCCGCGCGGGCCGGCCGGATCGGGCTGCTCACGGCCGCCGGGGCGAGCGCGACCGTGCTGCCCGCCTCGCTCGTGACCACCGGCCTCGTCTCCAGCACGCTGACCGCGCTGTGGGAGTCGGTCTTCGCCGTCAGCATGATCATCGGGCTGACCGTGCTGTTCAGGGAGCGGTTCGGCACCCAGGGGCCGCGCGGGCGTTTCCTCGCCCAGCACGCCTTCACCGTCTACATCCTGCACCCGCTCGTGCTGGTCGGGCTCGGCCACGCGCTGAGCTGGATCCAGGCGATCGCGATCGTCAAGTTCGCGATCATGCTGGTGCTCGCGCTGCCGCTGTGCTGGGGGCTGGCCTATCTGGTGCGGTCGCTGCCGGGCGCCAGGCGGGTGCTCTGAGTCCATTCCCGGGCCCATTCCCGGGCCCGGCCGCGACCAGCGTGCTCAGCTGTAGAAGGCGTCGAGGACGCCGCCGTGGCGCTCCTCCACGGCCTTGCGTTTGATCTTGAGGCTGGGGGTCAGCTCGCCCGTCTCCACCGTGAAGTCGCTCGCCAGGATCGCGAACTTCTTGACCGTGGCGTAGCCGGCCTCGCCCGCGTTGACCTGCTCGATCGCCTTCTCGACCTCGGCGCGCATGCGCGGGTGCTCGCGCAGCTCCTCCGGGTCGAGGGGCAGCGACTCCGCCTCGGCCCACGGCTTGACCACCTCCATGTCGAGGGTGACCAGGCAGGTGACGTAGTTGCGGCGGTCGCCGTGCACGAACACGTGCGACACGTACGGGCAGGCCGCCTTGATCCGGCCCTCCAGGTAGGTCGGGGCGACGTACTTGCCGCCCGAGGTCTTGATCAGCTCCTTCTTGCGGTCGGTGATGCGCAGCCGCCCGGCCTCGTCCACCTCGCCGATGTCGCCGGTGTGCAGCCAGCCGTCCTCCAGCGCCCCGGCCGTCTCCTCGGGCAAACCGTGGTAGCCGCGCATGATGCCGCGCCCCTTGATGAGGATCTCGCCGTCGTCGGCGATGCGCACCTCGGTGCCGGGGAACGGCAGCCCGACCGTGCCGAACTTGACCGACTCCGGCCGGTTGAGGAAGGTGCCGGCCGACGACTCCGTCAGCCCGTACCCCTCGAGGATGGTCAGGCCGGCCGCGTCGAAGAACTCGGCGATGTCCTGCGACAGCGGGGCCGCACCCGAGATGAAGAAGCGGATCCGGCCGCCGAACCGCTCGCGCAGCTTGGCGAAGACCAGCCGGTCGGCGAGCGCGTACTCGGCCCGGGTGGTCACCGGCACCGGCACGCCGCGCTGGCGGGCCCTGCTCACCCTGATGCCGGTCCTGCGCGCCCACTCGAAGATGCGCAGCTTGAGCCCGCCGTCGTTGCGCATGTTCGCCACGACCGTGTTGTGGATCTTCTCGAAGATGCGCGGCGCGGCGGCCATCACGGTCGGCCGCAGCACGCCGAGGTTCTCGGCGATCTTGTCGAGGCGGCCGTCGATCGCGGTCGGCACGCCCTGCCCGATCATCACCACCTCCAGCAGCTTGCCGAACGAGTGCGACAGCGGCAGCCACAGGAAGTGCAGGTCGCCAGGGGAGATGAGGCCGACCTCGCGGACCGCCTCGGCGGTGTAGAGCCAGTTGTCGTGGGTCAGCTCGACGCCCTTGGGCCGGCCCGTGGTGCCCGAGGTGTAGATGAGCGTGGCCAGGGAGTCCTGGGCGATGGCGTCCACCATGGCGTCGTAGTCGCCCTCGCTCGCGCCGACCGAGGCGAGCGGGATCACCCAGCCGTCGTCGCCGGCCGCGCCGTCGATGACGATCACGTGTGTGACGCCGGGCAGCTCCTTCTGCACCGACCTCAGCTTGGCGACCTGGTCGTCGTTCTCGGCGACGACGATCGTGCTGCCGGAGTCGTTGATGATGAACGCGGACTCCGCCGCGGTGTTGGACGGGTAGATCGTGGTCGTGGCCGCTCCGGTCGCCAGCACGGCGAGATCGCACAGGATCCATTCGAGGCGGGTCGAGCAGAGGATCGACACGCGGGTGCCGGGGCCCGAGCCGAGCTGCGCCAGGCCGAGGGCCAGCCCGCGCACCCGGTCGCCCACCTCGCGCCATGACAACGAGGTCCACCCGTCGTCCGAGGGCACGCGGTACGCCTCGGCGTCGGGAGTGGCCGCGATCCGGTCGCGGAGCAGGGAGGGAATGCTGGACATGCCTGACCTCCTGGGGGGTGATGGCCCGACTCTAAGGCGGCGGTGGCGCTCCAGTCGATGGTTCTTGCCATGCCGTGGGGCGTGACGTATGCTTCCGACCGTCTCATCGCCGATCCATGGGGGCAGCCGACGTGAGGATCTGAGGTCGCGGGCACCGCGCCGTTCCGCCCTGCCGTGCACGCCCGATCCGGGCCACGCCAGAGGGTTGCGCGCGTCTCCTGGACCTCTGACGGCTCCTCGTCCCCTTCAGGCCGATGGGCTCTTCGCCGAGATCCCTCGTAGGCGCGTGCGTATGCGGTGATTCCCGCTCAAGTCGCGAGATTTCGACTTTTGTGATGGGAGCCGCTTCATGGCGTATTCGATTGTCGTAGACCATGTATCCTTCTCCTGGCCGGACGGCACCAGCCAGCTCAACGGGCTCGACGCGGCCTTCCCCGCCGGGCGTACCGGGCTGATCGGGGTGAACGGGTCGGGCAAGTCCACGCTGCTGCGGATCATCGCCGGTGAGCTGATGCCGCGTACGGGGTCGGTGACCGTGGCGGGCGTGGTCGGCCACCTGCCGCAGACCGTGCCGCTGCGGGCCGGGCGTACCGTGTCGGACCTGCTGGAGATCACCCGTACGCGGGCCGCGCTGCACGCCATCGAGCGCGGCGACGTGGCGGAAGAGCACTTCGCCGTCGTCGGCGACGACTGGGACGTCGAGGAGCGCGCCCGCGCCGAGCTCGACCGGCTCGGGCTCGCCCACGTCGGGCTCGACCGCACGGTCGGCACGCTGTCCGGCGGCGAGGCCGTCATGGTCGCGCTCGCCGCGCAGCTGCTCAAGCGGCCCGACGTGCTGCTGCTCGACGAGCCGACCAACAACCTCGACCTGGCGGCCAGGCAGCGGCTGCATGCCGCCGTCGAGGCCTGGCAGGGCGTGCTGCTCGTCGTCAGCCACGACCGGGCGCTGCTGGAGCTGGCCGACCAGATCGCCGAGCTGCGTGACGGCGCCGTCCGTCTGTACGGGGGGAACTTGAGCGCGTACGAGGAGCAGGTCGCCACCGAGCAGGAGGTGGCCGAGCGTGTCGTGCGCACGGCGGAGGGCGAGGTGCGCCACCGGCAGCGCGAGCTGATCGAGACGCGGACCAGGCTGGAGCGCAGCGCCAGGGCCGGCAGGAAGGCCTTCGCGACCAACAAGGTCGACAAGCTCACGGCCGGCGCGCTCAAACGCAAGGCCCAGGTCACCGCGGGCAAGCAGCGCGCACTCCACGAGGAGCGGCTCGCCGAGGCCCGCGAGCGGCTGCGCGAGGCCGAGCAGGTGGTCCGCGACGACGCCGAGATCCGCATCGAACTCCCCGGCACGGAGGTCCCCCAGGGCCGCGTGGTCCTCACCCTCCCCCTCGACCCGCCTGGCCGGCCGGAGGCTGAGGAGGGGCAGGAGCGGAGGAGCGTGGTGGAGACGCTGGTCGTGCGGGGGCCGGAGCGGATCGCGTTGCTCGGGCCGAACGGGTCCGGCAAGACCACCTTGCTCAAGCGCATACTCGCGCACGGCGCGAACGTGCCCGTCCGCTACCTGCCGCAGCGGCTCGACCTGCTGGACGACGGGCTGAGCGTGGTGGACAACGTCAGGGCGGTGGCGCCGTCGGCGTCGGTCAACGAGGTGCGCGCCCGGCTGGCGCGCTTCCTGTTCCGCGGGGAGCGGGCCGAGCGGCTGGCGGGCACGTTGTCGGGCGGCGAGCGCTTCAGGGCCACGCTGGCCGCGCTGCTGTCGGCCGAGCCGCCGCCGCAGCTCCTGCTGCTCGACGAGCCGACCAACAACCTCGACCTGGCCAGCGTCAGGCAGCTGGCCGAGGCGCTGGCGGCGTACCGGGGCGCATTGATCGTGGCCGGCCACGACCTGCCGTTCCTGGAGACGCTCGGGATCACCCGGTGGCTGCGGCAGGACCGGGAGGAGGGACTGTCGGAAACGTGAATTGACGGTTGGGGATCAACCCGGAGATAGTGTGGCAGGTGGCTACACCCCGGTTGATCTCCTCCGTTCTCGCTCTGGTGACCATCACCACGCTCGGCGCGTGCTCAGCGGCCGGTGAGTCACCCACCGGGGGCGAGTCGAAGGTGAGCGGCGTCGCGGGCGGCGAGGGCACCGCCCCTGCCACCGACGGCAAGGAGACCTCGGCCGCGCTGACGCCCGAGGCGTACAAGGGCGAGCTGGAGAGCCGGCGCAAGGCGATGACCGACGCGATCAGCGGCCTGACCAAGGCACGCGGCGTCAAGGCGCTCGACCAGCGGGTGGGACGGGCCGAGGAGGCGCTGAGCGGCGCCGTCGAGGCGCTGTCCGCCCTCACCCCGCCCGACGCCGTACGCGCCCAGCACGAGACGTACGTCGCCAGCCTGCGCGAGGTCGCCACCGGCCTCGGCTCGACGGCGGGCAAGGTCGGCTCCCGCGACCTGTGCACCCCGTCGGCGGTGCTGACCGACCTCGGCGACAAGCTGACCGCGCTCGACAAGGCGGGCCGCGCCCTGCAGACCGCCGGCGACTACCCGGCCGACGTGGTGACGGTCGAGGCGGGCGAGCGGCGTACGCGGCGGCTGCGCAACGGAGCGTTCGTCAAGAAGGGCGGCACGCTCGACGGCCGCAGCTCGCTGGAGATCGACAACGGCGGCAGCCTCGACGCCGTGGTGACCGCGCTCAGGGGCGGCAGCAAGGTGTTCAGCGTGTACGTGCGCAGGAAGGCGACGTTCAAGGTCAAGGGCGTCCGCGACGGCAACTACAAGATCTACTTCACGCACGGCACCGACTGGGACGGCAAGTCAGGCGCCTTCACCCGCGACTGCAGCTTCGAACGCTTCGAGAAGACCGTGAAGTTCAAGACGACGTACACGGCGACGCAGATCCTCTGGCACGACTGGCGGCTCACGCTGCACGCGATCAGCGGCGGCAACGCCCGCACCGCGCCGGTGGACCCCGAGGACTTCCCGGGCTAGACCCGCGACGAGGCCCGGCAGCGGAAAGGCCGCGCTCCTGGCGGGGCGCGGCCCCATGAGGATCAGGTGGAGAAGAGCATGCCCACCCAGCTGCGCTGACGGTGGTGGCCGTAGTGGTGGCCGCCATGGTGGGGGGCTCCCCAGGCCGGCCCGGGAGCCGCCGGAGGGGGCGGGGGCGCCGCGTGGTACTGCGACTCCATCCGGGCCAGCGTCTCGAGCTCGCCGTAGTCGAGGAAGATACCCCGGCAGTTGTCGCACTGCTCGATGTGGACGCCGTTGCGCTCATAAGTCCGCATGTTTCCGCGGCACTTGGGGCACTGCATCTAAGTCGCTCTCCTTGACTTCGAGGTCTCAGGGTTGAAACCTATCGCGCGCAACGCCGTCACGCCCTGACGATTCTGTTGCACGCTTCGACTAACGAATGTTCGACCTCGTCGAGTTCCCGGCCCTCGCGGCCCGCGTTGACCACCGCCACCGCCGCGAGCTGCACGGTCAGCGCCCTGGCCGGCACGTCGAGCCGGCGCCACGGGTCGTCGCCAGGGCCCAGGGCGGGCCCGCCGGAGGCGAGGTAGGCGCCGAGGAACCGCTCCCACACGGCCGGTTCGAGCAGGCCGGCCGCGTACCAGGCGGCGGGCCGCGCGAGGTCCCACGCCGGGTCGCCCACGCCCAGGTCGTCGACGTCGATGAGCAGCCACCTGTCGCGGTGGACGAGCTGGCCGAGATGCCAGTCGCCGTGCGTCAGCAGCCCGGGCAGCGGCGGCGGCTCGGGCAGCTCCTTGAACGCCCGCCTGATCAGCTGCTCGACCGGCCCGTCACCCGGCATGCGATCGACCGCGCGGGCCGCCCTGGCCGGGCCTCCGGCGGGCGGCAGCGCCGGCAGGAACGTCAGCGGCACGGCGTGCAGCCTGGCCAGCATCCGGGCGCCCTCCTCCCAGGGGGCCGCGCCGGGGTCGTCGTCCTGCGCGATCGGCCGCCCGGCCGGCCACACCGTGACCGCGCGCCCCGCCGCCGACAGCACCTCGGGCACCAGCGGGGCCAGCATCACGCCGCTCACCGCGGCCGACGCGGCGGCGCGCAGCCGCGGCCGCAGCGACTCGGCGTCGTCGCGCGCCGAGTGGGCCTTCACCACGACCTCGCCCAGCCGTAACACCTTCACGTCGGTGCGCGTCGGGTGCCACACGGGCGTGCCGGCGCCGCCGTACGCGGCGGCGATGCCCGCCAGCTCCTCCTCGAGACCCACGCGTACAGCCTATTTCGTCCGCAGGTGGCGCGGCTCCCGGTGGCGGTGTAGGGAAAACTGGGCGCATGAGAATCGGTTTCGCCGTACCCGTGTCAGGGCCGTGGGCCACGCCCGAGCACATGCGCCGCGTCGCCGTCCGGGCCGAGGAGCTCGGCTACGCGGAGCTGTGGACGTTCCAGCGGCTGCTCTATCCGGTCGGCAGCACCATGGGCCCCACCTACCGCGCCGTCCACGACCCGCTGATCACGCTGTCCCACGTGTCGGCCGTGACGGGACGCATCGGGCTCGGCGTCGCGGTGGTCAACGCGTACGTGCCGCCGATCCTGCTGGCCAAGCAGCTCGCCACCCTGCAGACGCTGTCCGGCGGCCGGGTCACCGCCGGCATCGGCCTGGGCTGGCTGCCCGAGGAGTTCGAGGCGAGCGGCGTCGGCATGGAGCGGCGCGGGCGCAGGGGCGAGGAGTTCGTCGAGCTGCTGCGCCGGGCGTGGAGCGACGACGTGGTCGAGCACAGCGGCGACTTCTACCGGGTGCCGCCCGCCCACGTCGACCCCAAGCCCGAGCCCGGGCCGCCGCGGATCCTGCTCGGCGGATCGGCTGACGTCGCGCTGCGCAGGGCGGCCCGGCTGGCCGACGGGTGGGTCAGCTCCAGCAGGGAGGACCTGACGGCCATCGGCGGCAGGATCGAGATGATCAAGGCGGAGCTGGCGGCGGCCGGGCGCGACCCCGGCGCGTTCCGCTTCGTGGTGCGCGGGGCGACGCGGGTGCGGGCCGCCGACGAGGACCGGCCGCTGTCGGGCACGTACGGCAAGATCCGCCGCGACGTGGCGGCCCTGGGCGCGGCCGGCGTGACCGACGTCTTCCACGACCTCAACTTCGACCAGGACATCCCGGCCGCCGAGCCCAAGGAGGCGATGCGCAGGGCCGAGGAGGCCCTGGAGGCGCTGGCTCCCTAACCGCCGCCGTACGGCACGGTGATGATCTCCAGGTTGTGCCCGTCGGGGTCGGACCAGTAGAGCCCGCGCCCGCCGTCGTTGGTGTTGATCCGCCCCGGCTCCCGGTGGTAGGGATCGGCCCAGTACGTCAGCCCGCGCTCCTTGATCCGGCCCCAGATGCGGTCGAACTCCTCCTCGCTCACCAGGAACGCGTAGTGCTGCTCCGGCACGTCATCGCCGGCCTGCACGACGTCGAGCGAGACGCCGTTGGCGAGCGTGACGACGCGGAAGGGCCCGTAGACCGGCGCCGGTTCGAGACCGAGCACGTCCACGAGGAAGTCCGCCGTGGCGTCCCGGTCACTCGCGGGAACGATCGTGTGGTTCAGCTGGACGCTCATACTTCGCAGGCTACGTCAGAGGCCGGACAGGCGGGCCGCCTCCTCCGCGACCGCGTTCCGCAGCTCCCTGACGCCCTCGCGGCCGCGTACGGGGTGCACGGCGTTGGTCAGCAGCACCACGGTGAGGCGGCGGGCCGGGTCGACCACCAGGGACGTGCCGGTGAAGCCCGAGTGGCCGTACGCGTCCTTGAGCGGCCCGACGATGCCTGGATCGCCGATCCGCACGCCCAGCCCGTGACGGAACGGCGCCCCCTCGGCGCCCTGGTCGCGCGTCATCTCCGCCACGGCCGCCGCGCCCAGCACCGGCCCGCCGCCCAGCCGCAGCGCCTCGCCGAAGGCCAGCAGGTCGTCGGCGGGGGCGAAGACGCCCGCGTGCCCGGCCACGCCGCCGAGCGCGTACGCGGTCTCGTCGTGCACCTCGCCCCGCACGCATCCGGGCCCTGGCCGCTCGGCCTTCCACTCGGTGGCGGCCACCCGGCCGAGCGCCTCGGGGCCTGGCCGGTAACCGGTGCCGGACAGTCCCAGCGGGCCGGTGACCCGCTCGCGTACCAGCACGTCCAGCGGCGCCCCTCCGGTCAGCTCGGCCAGGCGGCCGGCCATGACCATGCCGACGTCGCTGTAGAGGTAGGGGCCGCCGACCGGATGCGCGGACGGCGTGGCGACCATGGCGGCCAGGCGGGCGCCGGGGTCCGCGTCCGGCAGCTCCTGGTCGATGCGGCGGGTCGGCGGCAGGCCCGCCGTGTGGGTGAGCAGGCGGCGCGGGGTGATGCGGGGATCGGCGGCCGGCAGGTGCGCGGTCACCGGCGCGTCGAGGTCCAGCCTGCCCTCCTCGGCCAGCGAGAGCAGCACCGTCGTGGTGAACAGCTTGCTGACCGAGGCCAGGTCGAAGATCGAGTCGCGGCGGGCCGGCGGGCGGCCGGCGGTTTCCAGGCCGCGCATCCGGACATCAAGGTCGAGGTCGTCAACGCGGGCTC
>NZ_JBEXLH010000027.1:0-103680 GCF_040609855.1 Nonomuraea sp. NPDC004580
TCCGCTGCCTCAAACGCTACATCGCCCGCGAGCTCTACCAGATCATCACCAGAACCGATCATGAAACCAGCGCTTGACATCAATAGGAGCATCCCACCCGATCCGCCCCCTGACGCCCGGGGGCGGATCGCCCGGTCGCGGGTGCTGTCGGAGAGGGGGTGGGTCTCGCGGCCGGTGGGTCGAGGTGGCTGTTCGTCAGCTTGTGTGGTGGGGCCGGGCGTGGTGGTTGGTTGTCAGCTTGTGTGGTGGGGCCGGGCGTGGTGGTCGGTTGTGAGGTTGTGTGGTGAGGCTAGGTGTGGTGGTCGGTTGTCAGGTTGAGCGGTGGGCGCGGGCGCGGCGCTTGGCGGCGTCGGTGCGTTCCAGCCACCACTCGGCCACCAGCAGGGGCAGCACCCAGCCGAGCCAGGCGCTCAGGGCCGCGATCGTCTGCATCAGCTGCGTCTCGTCGCCGTTGAAGGTCGTGTCTAGCTGGGGGAAGAGCAGGATTCCGAACAGCACGCCGTAGATGCGGTTGGTGACGATCGACATGGTCAGGGCGAAGCTGCGCACCATCCAGCGGCGGTGGTCAACGAAGCGGCGCTGCCTGGCCATCCGCCAGCCGGCCAGCGTGCAGCCCAGCCACAGCAGGGCCAGCAGGACGTTGCTGACCATCGTGACCGGGCCCCATGGTGTCGCCACGCCCACGGTCAGGCCGAGGAGACCGCTGGGGAGGCAGCCGGCGAAGACGTACACGCGGCCGATCCGGCGGTGTGCGCGGGGATGACGGGCGCGGAACCACGGCCAGATCTGCAGGCAGCACGTGATCATCGCGATCGAGCCGAACACCACGTGCAGGGAGAGCACCACGAAGTGCGGCGGGAAGAAATCAGGGGCCGGCACTCGTGACTGTGCGGGGTCCAGCGACAGGTACGGCGGCAGCGAGAACGCCACGAACGCCGCCGCCACCACCATCAACGGCGCCACCCACGGCCTGCGCCACCATCGAGGACGCACGACCGAGGCAGGAGCGTCCCGGCCGGAGGTGGCTCGGCCGGAGGTGGCTCGGCCGGAGGTGAGCGGGTCGGAGGTGAGCGGGCCGGAGGGGGTGCGGCCGGCTGGGGTCGGGTCGGCGGGGGTCTGGTTAGTGGGGATGGTCATGGTCCGAGGGTGGGGGGTGGCGCTGACCGTGGGCGTACCACCCGCTGACCGGACCGAGGGGGGTCGTCAATAAGCTGTTCTCACGATGACGGCCGCAATCGGGGGCGACACCGGCGGCCGGCAGATACGGCACGCGCATGCGTACGCGCGAAGAACATCAGGCGACGGGACAGATCGGGGCGGAGCCATGTCCGGAAACGGGTTGCGGCGGCGGGAGATGCTGGGTGCGGCGGGGGTGGCGGCCTGTGGGCTGGCGGCGCTGACCGCGTGCGGCTCAGGGGGCGCGCAGGCTCAGCCCAGCCTCAAGGGGAAGGTGCTGGCCAAGACGGCGGACGTGCCGGTGGGCGGGGGGAAGCTCATCGAGGACCTGAAGGTCGTGGTGACGCAGCCCGAGCCGGGGGTCTTCAAGGCGTTCAGCTCGCTGTGCACGCACAAGGGGTGTCAGGTCGGTACGCCCAAGGACAACGTCATCAGGTGCGCGTGCCACGGCAGCGAGTTCACCGCGGACACCGGCAAGGCGACGAAGGGACCGGCCACCGGGTCGCTGCCCTCCTTCCCGGTCAAGGTGGAAGGCGACGGCATCGTGATCGTCGGCTGAGCTCCGGAAGCCGGATGCGTTCTGCCAATCGGTAATTGTGCGTAGTCGGCCCGATTGGGGTGCGGCACGCTGAACCCCTGCCAGGGCGCGGGCCGTACCTGGGAGTGAAAGCCGATCTGGGAGGACGCACGATGACGGAAACGACGCGGCGGACGGTTGTCTTCGGGGCCGGCACCGCCGGCCTGGCGGCCGTGCTGACGGCCTGCGCGAGCTACGGCACGCCGGAGACCGAGGCGGACGTGGAGGCGCCGGTTGAGGAGGAGGCGTCGTCCGCACCCAAGAAGGGCGAGGCCAAGGCCAAGGCGAAGGCGCTGGCCGACACCAGCGACATCCCCGAGGGCGGGGGCAAGGTCTTCAAGAACCAGCAGATCGTCGTGACGCAGCCGACGGCCGGCGAGTTCAAGGCGTTCAGCGCGGTCTGCACCCACCAGGGCTGTACGGTCGCCTCGGTCTCGAACCAGACGATCAACTGCCCCTGCCACGGCAGCAAGTTCAGCATCGCCGACGGCTCGGTGACGGACGGACCGGCGGGCAGCCCGCTGGAGGAGAAGCAGATCGAAGTGGACGGCGAGAAGATCAGACTCGCCTGAGACTCGTCTCATGAATTTCTCAGCTGGGTGCGCTTGGGTGAGGCGCATGGCAGATGACCTTCAGAGCCGCAGAGCGGTGTTCGCGAGTGTCGGCGTGGGTGGCCTGGCGCTGGCGATCAGCGCGTGCAGCGGCGACTCCGGTACCGACACGGCGCAGACCGCGCCATCCCCAGCCGAGTCGAGCGCCCCGCAGTCGGGTGCCCCCGAGGCGAGCGCGACGGCGTCCGAGGCCCCGGCCGGCGGCGCGCTGGCCAAGACCGCCGACATCCCGGTGGGCGGCGGCACGGTCTTCAAGGAGCAGAAGATCGTGGTGACGCAGCCCACCGAGGGCGAGTTCAAGGCGTTCAGCGCGTTGTGCACGCACAAGGGCTGCCCGGTCACCAGCGTCGAGAACGGCGCGATCGTGTGCCCGTGCCACAACAGCATGTTCGCCATCGCCGACGGATCCGTGTCCGGCGGGCCGGCGCAGAAGCCCCTGCCGGCGCAGGAGATCAAGGTCGAGGGCGACAGCATCATGCTGGCCTGACCTGCTGGCCTGACCTGCTGGCCTGACCCTGCTGGACTGACGGGGTGCCCGCCGTGCGAGCGCGAAGAGTACGGCGGGCGACTCTGTCGGTATGGGCTACTAGGCTGACAGGCGTGGCGAGATCAACGGCTAACACCTTGAGTTTCCGGCCCAGGCCGGGTTCGATCCCAGAGTCCCCGGGGGTCTACAGGTTCAGGGACGCGCACGGCCGGGTGATCTACGTCGGCAAGGCCAAGAGCCTGCGCCAGCGGCTCAACTCCTACTTCGCCGACTTCTCCGCGCTGCATCCCCGCACGCAGTCGATGCTGACCACGGCCGCCGACGTCGACTGGACGGTCGTCGGCACCGAGGTCGAGGCGCTGCAGCTCGAATACTCCTGGATCAAGGAGTTCGACCCCCGCTTCAACGTCAAATACCGCGACGACAAGTCCTACCCCTACCTCGCGGTCACCATGGGCGACGACTTCCCGCGCGTGCAGGTCATGCGCGGCGCCAAGCGCAAGGGCACCCGTTATTTCGGCCCCTACTCCCACGCCTGGGCCATCCGCGAGACCGTCGACCTGCTGCTGCGGGTCTTCCCTGTGCGCACGTGCAGCGCCGGGGTGTTCAAGCGGGCGGGGCAGATCGGGCGGCCGTGCCTGCTGGGCTACATCGACAAGTGCTCGGCGCCGTGCGTCGGCCGGGTGACTCCTGAGGAGCACCGCGACCTGGCCGAGGACTTCTGCGACTTCATGGCGGGCAACACCAGCCGCTTCATCAAGCGTCTCGAGAAGGAGATGCGCGAGGCGGCCGCCGAGCAGGAGTACGAACGCGCCGCCCGGCTGCGTGACGACATCCAGGCGTTGCAGCGGGCGCTGGAGAAGCAGGCCGTCGTGCTCGGTGAGGGCACCGACGCCGACGTGATCGCGCTGGCGGAAGACCCGCTCGAAGCGGCCGTGCAGGTGTTCTACGTGCGCGGCGGGCGCATCAGGGGCCAGCGCGGCTGGGTGGTCGACAAGGTCGAGGAGACCTCGCCGGGCGAGCTGGTCGAGCAGTTCCTGCTGCAGATGTACGCCGAGGCCAACGCCGAGTCGATGCCCCGCGAGGTGCTGGTGCCCGCGCTGCCGCCCGACACCGAGGCGGTGGCCGAGCTGCTGACCGAGCAGCGCGGGGCCCGCGTCGAGGTGCGGGTGCCGCAGCGCGGCGACAAGAAGGCGCTGATGGAGACCGTCGAGCGCAACGCGAAGGAGTCGCTGGCCCAGCACAAGATCCGCCGCGCCGGCGACCTGACCACGCGCAGCAAGGCGCTGCAGGAGATCGCCGACGCGCTCGACCTCGACCAGGCGCCGCTGCGCATCGAGTGCTACGACGTCTCCCACCTGCAGGGAGAGAACGTCGTGGCGTCCATGGTGGTCTTCGAGGACGGCCTGGCCCGCAAGAGCGAATACCGGCGTTTCGCGGTCAAGACCAAGGAGGGCGACGTCGCCTCGATCCACGAGGTGATCACCCGCCGGTTCCGCCGCTATCTGGAGGAGCGCTCGGCGACCGGCGAGCTGGCGGCCGACGACGACGCGGGTGGCGGCCCCATCGATCCGGAGACCGGCAAGCCGCGCAAGTTCGCCTACCCGCCCAACCTCGTCGTGGTCGACGGCGCGGGCCCCCAGGCGGCCGCCGCGCAGCGGGCGCTCGACGAGCTCGGCATCGACGACGTGTCGGTGTGCGGCCTGGCCAAGCGGCTGGAGGAGGTGTGGCTGCCGGGCGACGACCAGCCGGTGATCATGCCTCGTTCAAGCGAGGGTCTCTACCTGCTGCAACGGGTGCGGGACGAAGCGCACAGGTTCGCCATCACCTACCATCGATCCAAGAGGTCCAAGACGGTGAAGGAGAGCGCGCTCGACGGCGTGCCCGGCCTAGGGCCGGCGCGAAGGCAGGCGCTGCTCAGACACTTCGGCTCCGTGAAAAAGCTACGCGAGGCCACTGCCGCCGAAATCTGCGAGGTTCCCGGCATCGGCCCGTCCATCGCCGAGGTCATCGTGTCGACGCTGAAGGGAGAGTCACCTTGATCTCGCCAGGATGCCAGGGTGCGCACGCCGTACGTTCCTGCCCGCCCGCGGGTGAGGTGAGACGATGAGCACCGAGCCGGCGTTCGTCATCGTCACCGGCATGTCCGGGGCGGGGCGCAGCACCGCCGCCAAGGCGCTCGAGGATCTGGGCTGGTTCGTCATCGACAACCTGCCGCCCGGGCTGCTGTTCGCCATGGCCGAGGAGGCGGGCAAGGTCAAGCTGGCCGCCGACAAGGTGGCCGCCGTCGTCGACGTGCGCAGCCTGGCCTTCACCACCGACCTCAACGCCGCCATCGAGGAGCTCGAAGGGCGCGGCGTCCGCGTGCGGGTGGTCTTCCTCGAGGCGAGCGACGAGGAGCTGGTGCGCAGGTTCGAGAACGTCCGCAGGCCCCACCCGCTGCAGGGCGAGGGGCGGCTGGTCGACGGCATCACCAGGGAGCGCGGCATCCTGCGCGAGGTGCGCGCCAACGCCGACCTGGTGATCGACACCTCCACCCACAACGTGCACGACCTGCGCGGCAAGATCGTCGACTTCTTCGGCGGCGACGACCGGCCGGGGCTGCGGCTCAACGTCGTGTCGTTCGGCTTCAAGTACGGCCTGCCGGTCGACGCCGACCTCGTGGTCGACTGCCGGTTCCTGCCCAACCCGCACTGGGTGCCCGAGCTGCGGCCGATGAACGGGCTCGACCCCGCGGTCAGCGACTACGTGCTCGGCCAGCCGGGCGCCAAGGAGTTCCTCGACGCCTACGAGGAGGTCCTGCAGGTGGTCGCGGCCGGCTACGCGCGCGAGGGCAAGAGCTACGCGACGCTCGCGGTGGGCTGCACCGGCGGCAAGCACCGCAGCGTGGCGATGGCCGAGCAGGTCGCCGCCCGGCTGCGTGATCGCGGCATGGAGGTCCAGGTGAGCCACCGGGATGTGGGGCGGGAGTGACCGATGAAGGCGTTCCGTCACCGATGACGGGCGCACCCGACGTCCTGGGCGTCGGCAGGACCGGCGTCGGGCCGGCGGTCGTCGCGCTGGGCGGCGGCCACGGGCTCTACGCGTCCCTGTCGGCCTTACGGATGGTGACCGACCGGTTGACCGCCGTGGTGACGGTCGCCGACGACGGCGGCTCCAGCGGGCGGCTGCGCCGCGAGCTGGGCGTGCTGCCGCCCGGTGACCTGCGCATGGCGCTGGCCGCGCTGTGCGGCGACGACGAGTGGGGCAGCACCTGGAGCGAGGTCGTCCAGCACCGCTTCCGCAGCGAGGGTGAGCTGCACGGCCACGCGGTCGGCAACCTGCTGATCGTGGCGCTGTGGGAGCTGCTCGGCGACCCGGTGGCCGGGCTCGACTGGGTCGGGCGGCTGCTGGGCGCGCACGGGCGGGTGCTGCCGATGGCCTCGGTGCCGCTCGACATCGTGGCCGAGGTGGAGCTCGACGGCGTCATCTCGCCCGTACGCGGCCAGGTGGCCTGCGCCTCGACGCCTGGCCGCGTACAGGCCATCTCGCTGGTGCCCGAGGACCCGCCGGCCAGGCCGGAGGCGGTCGCGGCGGTGCTGGAGGCCGACTGGGTGGTGTTCGGGCCAGGGTCGTGGTTCACCAGCGTGCTGCCGCACCTCAAGGTGCCCGCGCTGGCCAGGGCGCTGCACGCCACCCGCGCGAAGCGGCTGGTCACGCTCAACCTCGCCCCCCAGCCGGGCGAGACCGACGACTTCTCCCCCCAGCAGCACCTGGAGGTGCTCGGGCAGCACGCTCCCGACCTGTCGATCGACGTGGTGCTCGCCGACACCGGGGTCGTCGACGATCCCGACGCCCTCGACAAGGCGGCGGGCGCGCTCGGCGCCAGGCTCGTCATGGCCGACGTGGCCGCCTCCGACGGCTCGCCCCGGCATGACCCACGACGTCTTGCCTCCGTCCTGGACGAGATTTTCCTCCAGAAGCGTTGATCCTGGTCGGCGTGGCGCGAAGGTGCGAGAGACTCAAGAGAGCCGGTCTGAATGGGGGAGAGGACTAACGCATGGCGATGACAGGTGTGGTGAAGGACGAGCTGAGCCGCCTGCCGGTGCTGAAGCCGTGCTGCCGCAAGGCGGAGGTATCGACGCTGCTGCGGTTCGCCAGCGGCCTGCACCTGGTGGGCGGGCGGATCGTGATCGAGGCCGAGCTCGACACCAACGCCACCGCGCGGCGGCTGATCAAGGACATCGGCGAGGTGTTCGGGCACAAGGCCGAGGTGCTGGTGCTGGCCCCCGCCGGGCTGCGCAAGGGCTCGCGCTACGTCGTACGCGTCTACCGCGACGGTGAGGCGCTGGCCAGGCAGACGGGTCTCATCGACAACCACGGCCGCCCCGTGCGAGGGCTGCCCCGCCAGGTCGTGGCGGGCGCGGCCTGCGACGCCGAGGCCGCCTGGCGCGGCGCGTTCCTGGCCCACGGCTCGCTGACCGAGCCCGGCCGGTCGATGTCGCTGGAGGTCACCTGCCCGGGGCCGGAGGCGGCGCTGGCGCTGGTGGGCTCGGCGCGGCGGCTGAAGATCCACGCCAAGGCGCGCGAGGTGCGCGGGGTGGACCGCGTGGTGGTCCGCGACGGCGACGCCATCAGCGCGCTGCTGACCCGCCTCGGGGCGCACGACAGCGTGCTGGCCTGGGAGGAGCGGCGGATGCGCCGCGAGGTGCGGGCCACCGCCAACCGGCTGGCCAACTTCGACGACGCCAACCTGCGGCGCTCGGCGCGGGCCGCGGTGGCGGCGGGCGCGCGGGTGCAGCGGGCGCTGGAGATCCTCGGCGACGAGGCGCCCGAGCACCTCGTGGTGGCCGGGCGGCTGCGGGTGGAGCACAAGCAGGCGTCGCTGGAGGAGCTCGGGCAGATCGCCGACCCGCCGCTGACGAAGGACGCCATCGCGGGGCGCATCAGGCGGTTGCTGGCGATGGCCGACAAGAGGGCGTCCGACCTGGGCATTCCCAACACTGAGGCCAATCTCACAGTGGACATGCTGGCCCCGTGACCGGTTTCGCCGGCGCATAGGGACGGGCACCACCCGTCCCTCGCCGGGGCGGCGGGCTAGTCGCGGGCGGGCTTGCGCGGGGTGAACAGGTCCGTGGTGGGCTTGGGGGCGGGTTGCTGGGCGGGCTCGAAGGGGGCTCGATACTCCGGCTCGCCGGAGGAGTCCTCCGGCTGGTCGGGTGTCTCGGCGCGTTGCGCCCGGCGCACACGCAGGACCCGCAGGGTGAGCAGGACGAGCGCGGCCAGCGCGGCCACGGCGATGTAGAGCCAGGCCGGCCAGGTCTCGGCCAGCGGCTCGCGGTAGACGCGCAGCGCGTACGGCAGGCCCTGGTTGAAGACGGGCAGGCTGACGTCGGACAGGTCGGCGGGCGTGCGGTCAGCGGGCGTGCGCAGGCCCGCGCCGATCAGCACGGACGAGCCGGTGATCTGGCCGGCCGCGACGGCGCCGCCCGCGTACACGGCGGCGAGGGGGACGAGCAGGAGGCTGCGCGGGCGTACGGCGCCCATGGCGAGCGTGACGAGGAGGGCGATGAGCAGCGACAGTGCCAGCGAGATGGGCACTCCGCCCCCGAAGCTCATCACCGCCTCCGGCAGGCTCTCCTGGTACAGCACCGCCGCCCCGAGCCCCGCCGCGCAGACGAGCGCGGCGAGCAGGCCGATGAAGAGCCCGGATAGTAGGCCGGACCGCTTATGTGACATCTCAGCCCCCAGAGAATGCACGAATTTACTCCGACGAGTCGGGCACTTTACTCGAACCTCGCAAAACGTGTCGTAGGAACGCCGATTCACATGGCGGTACCTGCAGTGGTCTAAACCAATTTGGGTCCGATAAGGTTCGTGATTGAGGTTTCCAGCCCGCATCTGTTCGAGGAGATCGGTTCCCGTGAGCATCCGCGTAGGCGTCAACGGCTTCGGCCGCATCGGTCGCAACTTCTGGCGCGCTGTCGCCGCCAGCGGCAAGGACATCGAGATCGTCGCGGTCAACGACCTGACCGACGTTGCGACGCTCGCGCACCTGCTGAAGTACGACAGCATCCTGGGCCGCCTGCCCTACGAGGTGAAGGCCGGCGGCGACGAGATCACGGTCGACGGCAAGTCGATCAAGGTCTTCGCCGAGCGTGACCCGGGCAAGCTGCCGTGGGGTGACCTCGGTGTCGACGTCGTCGTCGAGTCGACCGGCCTGTTCACCGACGCCGCCAAGGCCAAGGTGCACGCCGACAACGGCGCGAAGAAGGTCATCATCTCCGCCCCGGCGAAGAACGAGGACGTCACCCTCGTGCTGGGCGTCAACGACGGCGCGTACGACCCGGCCCAGCACACGATCATCTCCAACGCCTCCTGCACCACCAACTGCCTGGCCCCGATGGCCAAGGTCATCCACGACTCCTTCACCATCGAGAAGGGTCTGATGACCACCATCCACGCCTACACGCAGGACCAGAACCTGCAGGACGGCCCGCACAAGGACCTGCGCCGTGCCCGCGCCGCCGCGCTCAACGTGGTGCCCACCTCCACCGGCGCTGCCAAGGCCATCGGCCTGGTCCTGCCCGAGCTCAAGGGCAAGCTCGACGGCTTCGCCATGCGCGTGCCGATCCCCACCGGCTCGGCCACCGACCTGACCGTCGAGGTCGGCCGCGACGTCACGGTCGAGGAGGTCAACGCCGCGGTCAAGACCGCCGCCGAGGGCCCGCTCAAGGGCATCCTCACCTACACCGAGGACCCGATCGTGTCCTCCGACATCGTCACCGACCCGGCCTCCTGCATCTTCGACGCCGGGCTCACCAAGGTGATCGGCAACCAGGTCAAGGTCGTCGGCTGGTACGACAACGAGTGGGGCTACTCCAACCGCCTGGCCGACCTGGTCGAGCTGGTGGGCCGCGGGCTCTGATGCCGGAGCGGTCGCGTACACACCGGGGCGCGCCGTCCGCGTGCCCCGCAGGAACGGGAGCATGAGCATGCGCACGCTCGACGATCTCGACGTGAAGGGGCGGCGCGTGCTCGTGCGCGCCGACCTCAACGTCCCCCTCGACGGGGAGACGATCACCGACGACGGCCGCATCCGCGCGTCGGTCCCGACGATCAAGGCCCTGCTGGAGCGGGGCGCCAAGGTCGTCGTCTGCGCCCACCTGGGCAGGCCCAAGGGCAAGGCCGAGCCGAAATACTCGCTGCGGCCCGTCGCGGCCCGCCTGGGCGAGCTGCTCGGCCAGGACGTCGCCTTCGCCACCGACGTGGTCGGCGACAGCGCCGCGAGCACGGTGGAGGCGCTCCAGGACGGTCAGGTGGCCCTGCTGGAGAACCTCCGCTACGAGCCGGGCGAGGAGTCCAAGGACGACGCCGAGCGCGGCGCGTTCGCGGCGAAGCTGGCCGGCCTCGCCGAGCTCTACGTCGGCGACGGCTTCGGCGCCGTGCACCGCAAGCACGCCAGCGTCTACGACGTGCCCAGGCTGCTGCCGCACGCGGCGGGCGGGCTGGTCGAGGCCGAGGTCGGGGTGTTGCGCAGGCTCACCGAGGACACCGAGCGCCCCTACGTGGTCGTGCTCGGCGGCGCCAAGGTCTCCGACAAGCTGGGCGTCATCGCCAACCTGCTGACCAAGGTCGACAGGCTGCTCATCGGCGGCGGCATGGCGTACACGTTCCTGAAGGCCCAGGGCCACGAGGTCGGCAACTCGCTGCTGCAGGAGGACCAGCTCGACCAGGTGCGCGGCTTCCTCAACGAGGCCGGGCGGCGTGGCGTCGAGCTGGTGCTGCCCGTCGACGTGCTCGCGGCGGTCACCTACGCGCCCGACGCCGAGCACGACGTGGTCGAGGCCACCGCGATCCCGGCCGACCGCGAGGGGCTCGACATCGGGCCGAAGACGCGCGAGCTGTTCGCGAGCAAGGTCGCCGACGCCAAGACCGTGTTCTGGAACGGGCCGATGGGCGTGTTCGAGTTCGACGCGTTCTCCGGCGGCACCAAGGCCGTGGCCGAGGCGCTCATCGGCGCCGACGCGTTCACCGTGGTGGGCGGCGGCGACTCCGCGGCCGCCGTACGCAGGCTCGGCCTGCCCGAGGACGGCTTCTCGCACATCTCCACGGGTGGCGGGGCCAGCCTCGAATACCTCGAGGGCAAGACCCTCCCCGGACTCGCGGCCCTGGAGGACTGAGAGTTGCAGCGCAAGCCGCTCATCGCCGGCAACTGGAAGATGAACCTCAACCACTTCGAGGCCATCGCGCTGGTCCAGAAGCTGGCCTTCGCGCTCAACGACAAGGACTTCGACAAGGTCGAGGTCGCCGTCCTGCCTCCTTACACCGACCTGCGCAGCGTCCAGACCCTGGTCGACGGCGACAAGCTCAGGATCGTGTACGGCGCCCAGGACCTGTCCAGGCACGACGGTGGCGCCTACACCGGTGAGGTGTCGGGCGCCATGCTGGCCAAGCTCGGCTGCACCTACGTGACGATCGGCCACTCCGAGCGCCGCCAATACCACGGCGAGGACGACGACCTCGTCAACGCCAAGGTGCAGGCGGCCTACCGCCACTCGCTGACGCCCATCCTGTGCGTGGGCGAGGGCCTGGAGGTGCGTCAAGAGGGCGGCCACATCGCGTACAGTCTCGGCCAACTCGACGGCGCGCTGCGCAAAATCGACGCCGAGCAGGCAAAATCGATAGTGGTGGCCTACGAACCGGTGTGGGCGATCGGCACCGGCGAGGTGGCCACCCCTGAGGACGCACAGGAGGTCTGCGGAGCGTTGCGAGTGAGACTCGCTGAGCTCTACGACACCGAAGTGGCCTCGGGGATCCGTATCCTTTACGGTGGCTCGGTCAAGTCAGGGAACATCGCGGGGATCATGGCTCAGCCGGATGTCGACGGCGCGCTCGTGGGCGGTGCCAGCATCGACGCCGGGGAGTTCGCGAAGATCTGCCGATTCTCTGATATACCCGGCTAACTCGGCCGTTCTGGGGGTGCGACTTGACATCAGGTCGTACCCTCAAGAGGCAAGTTTGAATCGTCACGCGTAACAGAGCATCGAAGGAACAGGCATACCGTGGAACTCGGAATCTCCATCGCCCTCATCCTGGCGAGCCTTCTCATGATCCTGCTCGTCCTGCTCCACAAGGGCAAGGGTGGTGGCCTGTCTGACATGTTCGGCGGCGGTTTCTCGTCGAACTTCGGTGGTTCCTCGGTGGTGGAGCGCAACCTCGACCGGCTGACCGTCATCACGGGCGTGGTCTGGTTCGTCTGCATCATCGCTCTGGGCCTGCTTCTGCGGTCCTGAGCACTTAGTTAACGCGTGACAGTGATTCTCCCCCCGTGTCCGCACACGGGGCGATCGAGCGAGGAGTTCATCCGTGGGTAGTGGCAACGCGATCCGTGGCAGCCGAGTCGGCGCCGGCCCGATGGGGGAGGCCGAGCGCGGCGAGGCGGCTCCGAGAGTGCGGGTCTCGTTCTGGTGCGCCAACATGCACGAGACGCGCCCCAGTTTCGCCAGCGACGCGGCGGTCCCCGAGCTGTGGGACTGCCCGCGTTGTGGCCTCCCAGCCGGCCAGGACGAGGAGGCCCCGCCTGCCCCGCCGAAGAACGAGCCGTACAAGACGCACCTGGCTTACGTGAAGGAGCGCAGGAGCGACAAGGACGGCAAGGCGATCCTCGAGGAGGCACTGGAGCGCCTGCGCAGCAGCAAGTCCCCCTGGTAACGGCGGTAGAAGGGGCCCCGGCGACGCCGGGGCCCCTTCGGCTTGTCTCAGGCCCTCTCGTGCACGACCTCGCCGTCCACGAACGTCATCCGCACCCGTGTCGTCCAGATGTCGCCGGGCGGCAGCTCGAACGGGTCGCGGTCGAGCACCACCAGGTCGGCGGGCCGGCCCGGCTCGATGCGCCCCGCCGGTGAGCGGTTGATCCAGGCAGAGCCCTCGGTGTACGCCCGCATCGCCGTCGCCAGGCCGATGCGCTGGCCGGGCAGGAACGGCGTCTGCGCCGTCGGGTAGCCGGCGTGCACCGAGCCGCCCGGTTCCGTACGGTTGACCGCCACGTGCATGCCCTGCAGCGGGTCGGCGCTGGAGACCGGCCAGTCGCTGCCCGCGCACAGCCGGGTGCCGCAGGACACCAGGTCGGCGAACGGATATTGCCACGACGAGCGCGGCTCGCCCAGGTAGGGCAGGGTCAGCTCGTCCATCTGCGCGTGGTGGGTGGCCCACAGCGGCTGCAGGTTGGCCGTGACGCCGAGCGCGGCGAAGCGCGGCACGTCGGACGGCTCGATGATCTGCAGGTGGGCGATGTGGTGGCGGTTGGCCGGGTCGGTGCCCTCCAGGCTGTCCAGCGCCTCGCGCACCGCGCGCTCGCCGATGGCGTGGAAGTGCACCTGGAAGCCGCGCCTGTCCAGCTCGGCGACGTACTCCTTGAGCTTCACGGGGTCCACGTACGACAGGCCCGTGCCCCCGCACAGGCAGTACGGCTCCAGCGTGGCGGCGGTGAAGTTCTCCGTGATGCCGTCCTGCATGATCTTGACCGAGCCGGCCCTGAACCGCTCCAGGCCCGCCGCCGACGCGCGCCTTGCCTCCAGGTCCTCGACCTGCTCCGATCCCCGGGCGCGGTCCCACCACAGGGCGCCCGTCACACGGGCCCGCAGGCGCCCTGAGCGGGCCGCGGACAGGTAGGTGGGCAGCGGGTCGTCGGAGCCCGCGTACGAGCCCACGATGGCGTCCTGCCAGCCGGTGACGCCCAGCGAGAACAGGTGCCGCTCGGCGTCCGCCAGCGCGTCCTGGAGGTCCTGGGCGGTGGGGCGGGGGGTGAGCAGGCCGACGAGGTCCATCGCGCCCTCGTGCAGGACGCCCGTCGGCACGCCGCTCGCGTCGCGCTCGATGCGGCCGTCGGCGGGGTCGGGGGTGTCGCGGGTGATGCCGGCGCGTTCGAGTGCCCGGGTGTTGACCCAGGCGGCGTGGTGGTCGCGCTGGATCAGATAGGCGGGACGGTCGAGAAAGTCGATCTCGTCCCGGTGGGGAAGACCGCCGGGAAATGCCGACATGTCCCATCCGCCGCCATCGATCCACTCCTTATCCCGATTTTTCGCGGCATAGTCCGCGATCTTTTCTTTGTACGCCTCAAGGCCGAAAACTTCAGACAAGTCGCACTTCGCGCGTTCGAGGCCCGCCTGAATCGGGTGCATGTGCGCGTCCGTGAAACCCGGCACCAGCAGGCCGCCGCCGAGATCCACCGTCTCGTGCGGCTCGCGCGCCAGCTCCCCCTCCGGCCCCACGGCGGCGATCACGCCGCCCCGCACCAGCACGGCCGCGGTCACGACACCCTCGGGGGTGAAGACCCGGCCGCCGCGGAAGAGGATGTTCATCGTGTGTGTCCTTTCTCGCAGTCGCTCCATCTTGCCGTGCCCGCCCGCCTCCAGGGTCCTGGGGTGACATAGGGCGATATAAGCGGACATCTGGCGATGAATCACGCGATGTAAACACGTCGGTAGCGGCCGCGTAACAGCCGCGCGGCAGGCTCTGACGCATGGGATTCCTGCGCATCCGCACCACGGTGGACGAGCGGCCCGGCCGGCTGGCCTCGCTGGCCTCGGCCCTGGCCGACAGGGGCGGCAACATCCTCGGCCTGAGCGTACAGTCCGACACCGAAGGCACCGTCGACGAGTTCGTCGCCGAGATCCCCGCCGCGCCCGAGACCGTGCGCGCGGCCCTGGAGGCGGCCGGCGGCCGCCGCGTCCAGGTGGTGCCGGCCACCGCCCACGAGCTGACCGACGAGCCCACCAGGGCGCTGCTGCTGGCCTCCAGGCTGCGCACGATGCCGTGGCGGCTGCCCGAGCTGCTGGCCGAGCTGCTGCGCGCGGACGACGCCAGGTGGATCTATGGTGAGGCGGTGAGTGATCTTCCCGACCCGACCCAGCTCCTCGTGCCGGTCGCGCCCAAGCGGGCGGTCCGGCTGCGCCGCGCGGAGCTGCCTTTCACCCTGACCGAGGCGGCCAGGGCGGCCGCCTTCGCCAGGCTCGCCCAGCCCGCCACCGAGCAGCCCGCCGCCGAGCGCGCGATCAAGCTCGCCGACGGCGTCGAGGTGACCGTGCGGCCGCTCACCTCGATCTACCGCGAGGCCGTACGCGACCTGCACGACCGCTGCTCGCCCGAATCGCGCAGGTTCCGCTACTTCACCGCGATGCCGACGCTGCCGCCGCGCATGTTCGACCGGCTGTGCGACAGGAACAAGGGCCACTCGCTGGTCGCCGGGCACGACGGGCAGGTCGTGGGCATGGCCAACCTGCTGTTCACCCCCGACCCCGGCATCGCGGAGATGGCCTTCCTCGTCGAGGACCGCTGGCAGGGGCGCGGTCTCGGCACGGCGATGGCGCGGATGCTCGTCCGCACGGCCCGCGACCTGGGCTATGCCGAGGTCAAGGCGTCCATGCTGTCCGACAACGCACGGATGCGCCGGCTGCTCGTCTCGCTGGGCGCCACGCTCGGCTACACCGACGACCCCGGCGTGGTCGAGGCGCGGCTGCCGGTGGGGGCGGTGGTGCCGGCCTGAGACAGGAGGTCGCCCCCGCTGGGCTCGTACGGGGACACGTTCTAAGCTGGCGAGGGTGACGGCGACGGCGGCGGGCGCGCGGACGCAGGAGCAGCTGCGGCAGCGGAACCTGAGCGAGGTGCTGCGGCGCGTGCACAAAGAGGGGGCGGTGTCGCGGGCCGCGCTGAGCCGCCGCATGGGACTCAACCGCAGCACGATCATGGACCTGACCGCCGAGCTGGCCGCGGCGGGGCTCGTCCGCGAGGGGCTGCCCGGCAGCCGGGGGCGTGCGGGGCGGCCGTCCATCGTGGTCGTGCCCGAGCAGGAGCGGCTGTACGGGCTCGCGTTCGACGTCGCCGTGGACCGGCTGCTCGCGGCCCGGGTGGGGCTCGGCGGGCGGGTGCTCGACCGGCGCGAGGCCGTGCGCGCGCGGGCCGGGGTCGATCTGGAGGACGTCGTCGGCGTCCTCGCCGCCTTCGGGCGCGAACTGGTCGCCGAGGCGGCTCCCGGGTCGGTGTGCGTGGGGGTCGGGGCGTCGTACTGCGGGCTGATCAGGCGGGCCGACGGCACCGTACGGTATGGGCCGCATCTCGGCTGGGTGGACCAGGCGTTCGGCGCCGAGCTGGCCGCCGGGCTCGGGCTGGGGCTGCCGGTCGAGGTGGGCAACGAGGCGCACCTGGGCGCGGTCGCCGAGCATGTACGAGGGGCGGGCCGCGACGTCGACAACCTCATCTACCTGCACGGCGACGTCGGCGTCGGCGGCGGCATCATCGTCGGAGGCAAGCTGCTCGACGGCGACGGAGGCTACGGCTGCGAGCTCGGCCACATGCTGGTCAACCCCTTCGACGGGCGGCCCTGCCTGTGCGGGTCGCGCGGCTGCCTGGAGGCTGAGGCGGGGGAGGAGGCGCTGCTCGGGTACGCGGGACGGACCGGCGAGCTCGTCGGCCGCGAGGGCATCAGGACCGTCGTCGCCCTCGCCGCCACCGGCGACGCCCGCGCCCGCCACGCGCTCGACCGCGTCGGCGACTGGCTCGGCGTCGGGATCGTCAACCTCATCAACCTGTTCAACCCGGCGCTCGTGGTCTTCGGCGGCATGCTGCGCGACGTCTACCCGGGCGCCGCGTCACGGGTGCGCGCCCGCGTGGACGCGCACGTGCTGCCGGTCTCGCGCGAACGCGTCCGGCTGGCCGTGACCGCGCTCGGCGACGACACCACGCTCGCCGGGGCGGCCGAGCTCGCCTTCGCCGGCCTCCTGGACAACCCACTCGACACGGTGGCCGCCCTGCGCTGACCTCCGCGAACCGGCGTCAGCCCGTGCCCGTCTCGTCCTCGCTCGCGTCGTTCCGGCGCTGGTCTGTGGCGGGTTCTTCGCGCTGGATGCCCAGGTGGCGTTGGATGCGGTCGAGGCTCTCCTGGATCCTGGTGAGGCGGTCGATCAGCGAGGGGTCGTTGGAGAAGAGCATCTCGCCGGAGCGCTCCTTGGAGCCGCGGCCGACGCGGTTGAGCACGCGCTGGCGTACGTCCGTCAGGTCCGCGCCCGCGTCGGCGAGCGCCTGGGCGGCCGGGCCCTCGCCCTCCCTGATCAGCCCGAGCAGGATGTGCTCGGTGCCGATGTAGTTGTGGCGCAGCTGCAGGGCCTCGCGCAGCGACAGCTCCAGGACCTTCTTGGCGCGCGGCGTGAACGGGATGTGCCCGCCGGGCGGCTTGTCGCCGTGGCCCACCTCCCGCTCCACGAAGGCGCGTACGCGCTCCAGCTGCACGCCGCACCCGTCGAGCACGAGGGAGGCGAGCCCTTCGCGCTCGTGGATGAGGCCGAGCAATATGTGCTCCGTGCCGATGTAGTTGTGGTTCATCATCCGCGCCTCCTCCTGGGCGAGGACGACGACCCTGCGCGCACGGTCGGTGAAGCGTTCGAACACCGGGGGCCTCCGTTCGGCTGGGGCTGCCTCCACTATGCGCTAGAAAACCGGCTGTGAGGGGTATTTGTCCTGTGTGGATCTCGACGAGGTGGCGGACCGCCTGTACGGGGTGCCGCCGCCGGAGTTCACCGCCGCCCGGGCGGAGGCGGCCCGCGCGGCCAAGGAGGCGGGCGACGCCGGGCTCGCCAAGGAGATCGCGAAGCTGCGCAAGCCCACGGTGTCGGCCTGGGCGGTGAACCGGCTCTCCCGCGAGCATCCCGCCGAGCTGGACGAGCTGCTGGAGGTGGGGGAGCGGCTGCGCGCGGCCTGGCAGGAGCAGGACGCGGACGAGCTGGCCGGGCTGACCCGGCTCAGGGGCGAGGTGAGCGCCAAGGTGGGCCGCCTGGCCAGGCAGGCCGGTGACCTGTCGGCCGCCGCCGCCACCGAGGTGGACCAGACGCTGGACGCGGCTCTCGTGGACGAGGAGGCGGCCGCCGAGGTGCGGCGGGGCCGCCTGGCCAAGCCCCTGCAGTACAGCGGCTTCGCCCCCGCACCCGTCGCCCGGCCGCGGCCGTCGCGCGCCAAGAAGAAGGGCGAGGCCGCCGAGGCCGCCGAGGCCGCCGAGGCCGACGAGGCCGACGAGGCGCGCAGGCGCGAGGAGGAGGCGGCCAGGAAGGCCAGGGAGCGCGAGGAGGCCGAGGCGGCGCACCGGGAGTGGCTGGCGACGCTGGAGAGCGCTCAGCGGGAGTACGACGAGCGGGCGGAGAGGGTGCAGCGCCTGGAGAAGAAGCTCGCCAAGGCCCGCGGAAAGCTCGACGACGCCAGGCAGCGCCTGGAGGTCACGAAGCGCGAGGAACGCCACGCCCGGCAACGGCTGGAGCGGTGGACCGGGCCGGTTGAAGGGCCGGGCCGGCGGCGGGCGCAGCGGTGAGGCTGGTGCGGGCGCGGTGGGGAGTCCGGCCTGACGGGTTGCCGAGTAGTGGGCGTTACCTGGGGCGGTGGGCGGTGGCGAGGTAGGCGCAGACGGGGAAGCCGTCCTGTTCGTACGGAGCCGCGAGCGCCAGGTAGTGGGCTTTGACACGTTCCACGACCTCGGGCGGGCGGGCGGCGATCGTGCCGAAGCGGGCGCCGCCCGCCGCGACCACGTCGGTCCACCACGTCGCGAGGTCGACCTGGTGCCGCCAGCGGACGCACTCCACGGCCGGTTCGCCGAAGCCCGCCTCGGTCAGCAGGGCCGTGAAGCGGGGCGGGGTGTCGTGGGCGGAGAACGGCCTGACCGGCGGATCGTAGGGGATGCCCGCCTGGGCGATGGCGTCGGCGAAGACGTTGGTGGCGGTCATCTCGTCGCTCTTCCACCAGGTCAGCGCGAGCGTGCCGCCGGGACGCAGCAGCCGGTGCAGCTCGGCGAGCGCCGCGCGGGTGTCGGGGACGTGGTTGATGACGAAGTTGCCGGCGATCGCGTCGAAGCGCCCGTCCTCGAACGGCAGGTCGGGCAGGGCGGCGAGCCGCACGGTCGCGTACGGGTGCCGCCGGGCGGCCAGCTCCAGCATGGCGGCGTCGGCGTCGACGGCGGTGACCTCGGCGCCCAGCGCCAGCGCGGCGGCCGTCACCACGCCGGTGCCGCAGCCCACGTCGAGCAGGCGCGGTGCCCGGCCAGGACAGGACTTGGCGAGGAGGGGGCCGACGGTGTGACAGCTGAGGTGGGCGAAGCCGCGATCGTACGCTTCGGCGTTGGTCACCGCCTCAGCTTAACCCAGTCGGATAAACTGACAATCTGGTGTGAGATTCAGCCGAAAAGCCTGTCCTTCGAGGGAACACCCGTCCTAGGGTCGTCCGCATGACCATCGACGCCTTCATCGACGCCCTGCCCAAGGTCGAGCTGCACGTCCACCTCATCGGCTCCGCCTCGGTGCCGACCGTGCTGGAGCTCGCCAGGCGCCACCCCGGCAGCGGCGTGCCCGCGGACGAGGAGGAGCTGCGCCGCTTCTACACCTTCACCGACTTCCCGCACTTCGCCCGCGTGTACGGCGCCGTCAACGCCCTCGTACGCGAGCCGGAGGACATCGCCACCCTCGTGCTCGGCCTGGCCCGCGACCTCGCCTCCCAGGGCGGTCGCTACGCGGAGCTGCAGGTCACCCCGTACGCCCACCGCCTGGTCGGGCTCCCCATGCGCGCGGTCACCGAGGCGCTCGACCTGGCCGCCGGCCGCTCGCTCACCGAGCACGGCGTCGAGATGGCGTACATCTTCGACATCCCCGGCGAGTACGGCGAGGAGGCCGCCAAGGTGACGCTGGAGCACGCCCTGCAAGAACCTCCCGCAGCATTGGTAGGTTTCGGCATCGGCGGGATCGAGCAGGAACGCCCGAAATACCGCGACGCCTACCGTGCCGCGTTCACCGCCGCGCGGGCGGCCGGGCTGCACAGCGTCCCGCACGGCGGGGAGATGAGCGGGCCCGAGACGATCTGGGAGGTCGTCGAGCACTACGGCGCCGAGCGCATCGGCCACGGCATCAACTGCCTGGACGACCCCCGCCTGGTGGCCCACCTGCGCGAGACCGGGATCCCGCTCGACGTGTGCCCCACCTCGAACCTGTGCACCGGCCAGATCGCCCGCATCGAGGACCATCCGCTGCCCCGCCTGCTGGCCGAGGGCTTGTTCGTGACGCTGAACAGCGACGACCCGCCCATGTTCGCGACCACGCTGGCCGACGAGTACCGGGTCGCCGCCCGGGTCTTCGGGCTCGGCCGGCAGGACCTGGCCGAGCTGGCACGCAACGGGGTGCGGGCGTCGTACCTGGCGGAGGAGCGCAAGCAGGCGCTGCTCGCCGAGATCGACGCCCTCACCGCGACTGCCTGACGCGGCAGAAGCCGCTCGAAGGCGAACACGCCGGGCCCGGTCGCACAAGGAGACCGGGCCCGGAGCGATCTGGGCCAACCGCGAGGCCGGATGGCTCGCGGGCCGGTTCAGGGAGAGGCGTGGCGGCCGAGGCCGGGCGGGATCTTGGCCGCGGCGGCCCGGTCGAGCAGGAACAGCGTCCGCCCGCGCCCCCGCGCCCCCGCCGCCGGCACCTGGACGGGGCCGGAGTCGGACAGCGCCATGCGTACCGCACCCGACTTCTCCTCACCGGCCGCGACCACCCACACCTCGCGCGAGGCCTGGATGGCGGGCAGGGTCAGCGAGATGCGGGTCGGCGGCGGCTTGGGCGAGCCGTGCACGGCCACCACGGGACGCGTGTCGTACAGGGCGGGCATGCCGGGGAACAGCGACGCCACGTGGGAGTCGGGCCCCATGCCGAGCAGCATCACGTCGAAGGCCGGCACCGGGCCGTGGTCCTCGGGCCGCGCGGCCCTGCGCAGCTCGGCGGCGTACGCGTCGGCGGACTCCTCGGCCGACATGCCGGAGTCGGGGCCGCGCATGACGTGCACCCGCTCCGGATCGACGTCGACGTGGTCGAGCAGCGCCTGGCGGGCGCCGGTCTCGTTGCGCTCCTTGTCGCCGTCGGGCAGGAAGCGTTCGTCGCCCCACCAGACGTCGAGGCGCCGCCAGTCGACGGCGTCCCTGGCGGGCGTGGCCGCGATGGCGGCCAGCGTGGCGACGCCGACCGTGCCGCCCGTCAGCACGATCGACGCCGAGCCCTTGGCCGACTGCACGTCGACCAGCCGTGTGATGATGCGCGCCGCCACGGCCTTGGCCAGGACGTCGGCGTCGCGGTGCACGACGATGCTGGGCACGCTCACTTTGCTCATCCCTTGAACGTCCTCGCGAACCGCTTCACCGCGGCCTCGTAGATCTCGTCGCTGTCGAGCCTGCGCAACTCCTCCGCCATCAGCTCGGAGGTTTGCCGCCTGGCCAGTGCCACGTTCCTGTCGGGCTGGCCGGGGCGGGAGAGCGTGGCCAGCCGGGCGTCGGTGCGCACGACGGACAGCTCACCCTCGGCGAGCTGCAGGCGTACGGCGGTCAGGCCGGGACCCGCCGACTCGCTCACCTTGACCGAGCAGCCCAGCCGCTCCGACAGCCACGCCGCGAGCAGCGGCGCGCTGGGATGGCCCGCGGAGGCTTCGACGACGCCCTTGCGCACCTTGCCCGCCGGCTGGTCGAACGCGGCGGCGAGCAGGCTGCGCCACGGCGTCAGCCGGGCCCAGGCCAGGTCGGTGTCGCCGCGGGCGTAGCCCCTGGCACGGATGACCAGCGACTTGACGCCGCCGTCGTCGAAGCCCTTGGCGTCGGTGATGCGCCGCTGTGCGAGCGCCCCGATGGCGTCCTTGGACGGCACGTCGGGCGCCGCGCCCGGCCACCAGGCCACGACCGGCGTGTCGGGCAGCAGCAGCGGGCTGACGACGGAGTCGGCGTGCTCGGTCAGCTCGCCGTACAGGCGCAGCACCACGACCTCGCCCGGCGTGTTCTCGCCGATGCGCAGCTCGGCGTCGAGCCTGATCGGCTCGTCCTCCTCGCGCTTGATCACCACGATGATGCGCGACGGGTGCTCGCGGGCCGCCTCGGTGGCGGCGCGCAGCGCGTCGTACTGGTGGCGCTCCTCGCTCACCACGACGAGCGTGAGCACCATGCCGATGGCCGGCGCGCCCATCTGGTGCCGCAGGTGCGTGAACTGGGCGGCGATCTTCCCGGCCGTGGTGTCGGTCAGCATGAAGGTGGTCATGTCAGAGCCTCCTCCACACGCGGCCGTCGCGGGCCATCATCGCATCGGCCGACTCGGGGCCCCACGACCCCGACTCGTACGCCTCAGGCTGGCCCTGCGTGGCCCAGAACTCCTCGATCGGGTCGAGGATCTTCCACGACAGCTCCACCTCCCGCTGGTGCGGGAACAACGGTGGATCGCCGATCATCACGTCGAGCAGCAATCGCTCGTACGCCTCCGGCGACGACTCCAGGAACGACTCGCCGTAGGCGAAGTCCATGGACACGTCGCGCACCTCCATCGCCGTGCCCGGCACCTTCGAGCCGAAGCGCACGGTGATGCCCTCGTCCGGCTGCACGCGCACGACCAGCGCGTTCTGGCCCAGGATCTCGGTGTCGTCGGCGCTGAAGGGCAGGTGCGGCGCCCGCTGGAACACCACGGCCACCTCGGTCACCCGGCGCCCCAGCCGCTTGCCGGTGCGCAGGTAGAACGGCACCCCGGCCCAGCGCCTGTTGGCGATCTCCAGCTTGATCGCGGCGTACGTCTCGGTCGTGGACTCGGGCGAGATGCCCTCCTCCTGGAGGTAGCCGACGACCTTCTCGCCGCCCTGCCAGCCGGCGGCGTACTGGCCGCGGGCGGTGTTGAGCCCCAGGTTGGCCGGCAGCCGCACGGCCTTGAGCACCTTCTCCTTCTCCCGGCGCAGCGAGGCCGCCTCGAACGAGGTCGGGTCCTCCATCGCGACCAGCGCGAGCAGCTGGAGCAGGTGGTTCTGGATCACGTCGCGGGCGGCGCCGATGCCGTCGTAGTAGCCGGCCCGGCCGCCGATGCCGATGTCCTCGGCCATCGTGATCTGCACGTGGTCGACGAAGCTGCGGTTCCAGATGGGCTCGTAGAGGTTGTTGGCGAACCTCAGCGCCATGATGTTCTGGACGGTCTCCTTGCCCAGGTAGTGGTCGATCCTGAAGATCGAGCTCTCCGGGAAGGCCGAGGTGGTGATCTCGTTCAGCTCGTGGGCCGACTGCAGGTCGTGGCCGAACGGCTTCTCGATCACCACGCGCCGCCACGAGCCGTCGGGGGCGTCGGACAGGCGGGTGCGCTTGAGCTGCTCCACCACCACGGGGAAGAACTTCGGCGGCACCGACAGGTAGAAAGCGTAGTTTCCGCCCGTGCCCCGGGTCTCGTCGATCTCGGCCAACGCCATGGCGAGCGCGTCGAAGGCGCCGTCGTCGGAGAACTCGCCGGGCACGAAGTGGATGCCCTCGCGCAGCTGCTTCCAGACCTCCTCGCGGAACGGAGTCCGCGCATGCGCCTTGACGGCCTCGTACGTCAACTGGGCGAAATCCTGGTCCTTCCAATCGCGCCGGGCGAAGCCGACCAGCGAGAAGCCGGGTGGCAGCAGCCCCCGGTTGCCCAGGTCGTAAATGGCCGGCAACAGCTTGCGCTTGGCCAGGTCACCCGTCACGCCGAACAACACCATCACGCACGGCCCTGCCACCCTGGGCAGCCGCTTGTCGCGCGGGTCGCGCAGCGGGTTGGCCGCCGCCACCGCCTCGGTCGTGGCGGTTCCGGCGACGGCCGACGCCACGGCGAGCGCCTCTTCCGCGGGAGCCGCGGCGACGGGCTCCTTCGCGGATGCCGCGGGGTCTGCGCGGTCAGTCATCTCAAGCCTCCTGTGCGGCTGCGAGCAAACGCGCGACTCCCGCCGCGCGGTCGGTCAGATGCAGGCGTACGGCGGGGCGCCCGCGGGTCTCCAGGGCCCCCAGGTCGCCCAGCGCCTGCGCGAGCTGGAGCCGGCCCAGCGTGTAGGGCCGGCCGGGAACGGCGACGTCTTCGTCCACTGCCCCCGTGATCTGCAGAAACACGCCGTTCTGCGGCCCGCCCTTGTGGTATTGCCCGGTCGAGTGCAGGTAGCGCGGCCCCCACCCGAACGTCACCGGCCGGTCGGTGCGCAGCGCGAGCAGGGTGCGCAGGGTCAGCGGGTCGGCCATCATCCAGGCGTCGGTCATCTGCTCGAAGTCGGCGCCGTCGGGCACCGGGGCGTCGAAGGCGGCCAGCCGGTCGAGGTAGGCGGTGACCGCGAGGTAGCCGTCGCCCGGAATCGCGTGCAGCAGCTCGGCGAACAGGCCGGGCAGGTCCTTCGCCGTCGCCGCGCCGTACGCCTCGACCGGGCCGTCCACGAACGACGGCGCGCCGGTCGGCAGGTCGGGCAGGGCCAGCAGCGCGTCGGCGCCCGCGGCCGACTCGGCCACGTTGGGCTCGTCGAACGGGTTGACGCCCAGCACCGAGCAGGCGAGGGCGGTGGCGTACTCCCAGACCAGGAACTGCGCGCCCAGCGGCCCGTCCACCCGCACGTCGCCGACGTCGGAGTCGATGGCGACGACCAGCTCGTCGCGGGTGCCGTTGGGGTCGGCGCCCACCACCGGCAGGATCCCCCTGCCCTGCTTGCCGGTGGACTCCGCGACCAGCTCCTCGATCCAGTCGGGCAGGCCGTTGATGGCCGTCAGCTGGTCTTCGAGCACCAGCTTGTCGCGGCCGGCCAGCGCCGCGCCGGCGAGCGCGGCGCCCAGCTCGAGGCCGGGGTTGCCGGTGTCACGCGACAGCAGCGGCGACACCTCGTCGGCGTCGTCCAGCAGCCGCTCCACGTCGGCCCCCGCCAGCGCGGCGGGCACCAGCCCGAACGCCGACAGCGCCGAGTAGCGGCCGCCCACGCTGAGAGCGGCGGGCACGAGCTGGTAGCCGGCCGAAACGGCCCGCCGTTCGAGCGGCGAGCCGGGAGCGGTGACGATCACGATGTGGCCGGCCGGGTCGAGCCCCGCGTCGGCGAACCGCTGCTCGTAGACGCGCAGCAGGCTGTCGGTCTCGACCGTCGAGCCGCTGCGCCCCGCCACCACCACGACCGTGGCGGAAAGGCCCTCGGCCAGGGCCCTGCGGACCTGGCCGGGGTCGGTCGTGTCGAGCACGGTGAGCGGCACGTCGGCGGTGTCGCAGATGACCTGCGCCGCCAGCGACGAGCCGCCCATGCCGGCCAGCACCACGTTCGTCAGGCCCGCGGCGCGGGCCCGGCCCGCGAGCTCGCCCAGCACGGGCAGCAGCTCGCGGGAGTGGCGGGGCAGCGACAGCCAGCCGAGCCGGGCCGCCGCCTCCGCCTCGGCGTCCTCACCCCACAACGTGGGGTCGCCGCCGGCGAGCCGCGCGGGCACGCCGTCGGCGACGAGGCGCCCCGCGACGGAGGAGGCGGCGGATGCCACCCCCTCCTCGCGGTAGGAGACCTCCATCACGGAACCAGGTTCTTGGTGACGCTCTCGAGCAGCTCGTTCCAGGACGCCTCGAACTTCTCCACGCCCTCGTCCTCCAGCACCTTCACGACGTCGTCGTAGTCGATGCCGGCGTCCTTGAGCGCGGCCATGGTGTTCCAGGCCTGCTCGTAGAACGGGCGCACGGTGTCGCCCGAGATGGCGGCGTGGTCGGCCGTGGCGTCGAGCGTCTTCTCCGGCATCGTGTTGACGGTGCCGGGCGCGACGAGCTGGTCGACGTAGAGGGTGTCGGAGTATTCGGGGTTCTTGACGCCGGTCGAGGCCCACAGCGGCCGCTGCGGCCGCGCGCCCGCCTCGCGCAGGCGCTGCCAGCGCTCGGAGTTCATCACGTCCTCGAACGCCGCGTACGCCAGGCGCGCGTTGGCCACGCCCGCCTTGCCCTTCAGCTCCGGCTTGCCCAGCTTGTCGAGCCGCTTGTCGATCTCGGTGTCGACGCGGCTGACGAAGAACGAGGCCACCGACTCGATCGTGGCCAGGTTGAGCCCCTTGGCCTGTGCGGCCTCCAGGCCGGCGAGCCAGGCGTCCATGACCGCGCGGTAACGCTCGAGGGAGAAGATCAGCGTGACGTTGACGCTGATGCCCTCCGACAGCGCCTGCGTGATCGCGGGCAGGCCCTCCACCGTGGCCGGAATCTTGATCATCAGGTTGGGCCGGTCGACCAGCCACCACAGCGCCCTGGCCTCGGCGATCGTCTTCTCGGAGTCGCGCGCCAGGCGCGGGTCGACCTCCAGCGACACGCGGCCGTCCACGCCGCCGCTGGAGTCGTAGACCGGGCGCAGCACGTCGGCGGCCCAGCGGATGTCGTAGGCGGTGATGGCGCGCACGGCCTCGCCGACGTCGACGCCGCGGACCGCGAGGTCGTGCAGCTGGGCGTCGTAGGCGTCGCCCTTGCTGAGCGCGTTGGCGAAGATCGTCGGGTTGGACGTCACCCCGACGACGTTCTTGGCGCGGATCAGCTCTTCGAGGTTGCCGGTGCGCAGCCGCTCACGGCTGATGTCGTCGAGCCAGATGGCCACGCCCTGGCCGGACAGCTTGTTGAGGATCTCGCTCATCTTTTCTTCAGTTTCCCGTCGTCTCGCCCTTGTCCTGACCCAGCTTGGCCAGGCTCGCCCTCGCCGCGGCCGCCACGCGCTCCGCCGTCAGCCCGAACTGCTCGTACAGAGTCCTGTACGGGGCCGAAGCGCCGAAGTGTTCGAGGCTGACCACCTCGCCGCACTCGCCGACGTACTCGTGCCAGCCGAGCGCGATGCCCGCCTCGACCGCGACCCGAGCCCGGATCGACGAGGGCAGAACCGTCTGCCTATATGCGGAATCCTGCCCCTTGAACCATTCGACACACGGCATCGAGACCACCCGCGTCGGGATGCCCTGCGACTCCAGGAGTTCGCGGCCCTCGACGGCGAGCTGCACCTCGCTGCCCGTGGCGATGAGGATGACCTTCGGCTGGCCGTCGGACGCCTCGCGCAGCACGTAGCCGCCGCGGGCCACGCCGTCGGCGCTGGTGCCCTCGTAGACCGGGAGGTTCTGGCGGGTCAGCGCCAGCGCGGCGGGCCGGTCGGTGTGCTCGAGAACGGCCTTCCAGGCGTAGGCCGTCTCGTTGGCGTCGGCGGGCCGGACCACGTCGAGGCCGGGGATCGCGCGCAGCGCCCACAGGTGCTCGATCGGCTGGTGGGTGGGGCCGTCCTCGCCGAGGCCGATGGAGTCGTGCGTCCACACGTAGGTGACCGGCAGCTTCATCAGCGCGGCCAGGCGCACCGACGGCCGCATGTAGTCGGAGAAGACCAGGAACGTGCCGCCGTAGGGGCGGGTGCCGCCGTGCAGCGCGATGCCGTTGAGGATGGCGCCCATGGCGTGCTCGCGGATGCCGAAGTGCAGCGTGCGGCCGTAGCGGTTACCGGGGAACTCCTTGGTCTGGTATTCCTCCGGGATGAAGGACGGCTCGCCCTTCATCGTGGTGTTGTTGGACTCGGCCAGGTCGGCCGAGCCGCCCCACAGCTCGGGCAGCACCGGCGCGAGCGCGTTGAGCACCTCGCCGGAGGCCTTGCGGGTGGCGATCGAGGCGCCCTTGTCGAACGACGGCAGCGCGGTGGCCCAGCCGGCCGGCAGCTCGCGGTGCGAGATGCGGTCGAGCTCGGCGGCCCGCTCGGGGTTGGCCAGGCGCCACTCGCTGTAGCGCTTCTCCCAGTCGGCGTGCTCGGCGCGGCCACGCTGGGCGATGCCGCGGGCGTGCTCCAGCACCCCGGCCGGCACGTCGAAGCTCTTGCTCGGGTCCATGCCGAGCACTTGCTTGGTGGCGGCGACCTCGGCCTCGCCCAGGGCCGAGCCGTGGATCTTGCCGGTGTTCTGCTTGTTGGGCGCGGGCCAGCCGATGATCGTGCGCAGCCGGATGAACGACGGGCGGTCGGTCTCGGCCTTGGCCGCCTGGAGCGCCTCGTAGAGCGCCTGGACGTCCTCGACGTAGTCGCCGGTCGCGGTCCAGTCGACGCTCTCGGTGTGCCAGCCGTAGGCCTCGTAGCGGGCCACGACGTCCTCGGACTTGGCGATCTGGGTGTCGTCCTCGATGGAGATGTGGTTGTCGTCGTAGACGACCACGAGGTTGCCCAGCTTCTGGTGGCCGGCGATCGCGCTGGCCTCGTGGCTGATGCCCTCCTCGATGTCGCCGTCGCTGACGAAGCACCAGATGTGGTGGTCGAACGGCGAGGTGCCGGGCGCGGCGTCGGGGTCGAACAGGCCGCGCTCGCGGCGGGCCGCCATCGCCATGCCGACCGCGTTGCCGAGGCCCTGGCCGAGCGGGCCCGTCGTGGTCTCGACGCCCGCGGTGTGGCCGTGCTCGGGGTGGCCGGGGGTCAGGCTGTCCCACTGGCGCAGCCGCCTCAGGTCGTCCAGCGTGAGGCCGTAGCCCGACAGGTAGAGCTGGATGTAGAGCGTCAGGCTGGTGTGGCCGCACGAAAGCACGAAGCGATCACGCCCGATCCACGAAGGATCGGTCGGGTCATGCCGCATGACGTGCTGGAACAACAGGTAGGCGGCGGGGGCCAGGCTCATGGCGGTGCCGGGGTGACCCGAGCCCGCCTTCTCCACTGCGTCCATCGCCAGTGCCCGGACGACGTCGACCGCCTTCTTGTCGAGGTCGGTCCATTCAAGGGCTGGCACGAGTTCGGTGCTCAAGTGCTCGATCTCCGGAATCTAGTTGTCATTGGTTGTGGCTTGTCCCGCCCGCGGCCCGCACGATCGGCCGCGAGACCGCGTGGCCCGCGCCTACACGGGACACTAACCGAGGCGGCGGGGCGATCGATTCCCATTCCGCCCTCGCGTGTCCATGTACGGCTCAAGCCCCCCATTGGCCGGACCGGCTCCCCCTGCGACTACAGTTTGTTTGTTCGCAGGGGCGTTCCGGCGCCCGCCCATGGATCCGCTCTAATCAGAGGTTACGCGTTGACTTCCGACAGGCTGGAAGCGCCTTGACGGTGCTGACCAACAGGCAGGCGACGGCCCCCTCTCCGCAGGTGGAGGCGCCGCGCTCGATCGGCATGACCGTCAAGGCCTACATCGCCCTCACCAAGCCGCGGATCATCGAGCTGCTGCTGATCACGACACTGCCGGTGATGTTCCTCGCAGCGGGCGGCCTGCCGCCGCTGTGGACGTCGATCTCGGTCATGGTGTTCGGCACCCTATCGGCGGGCAGCGCCAACGCGCTCAACTGCTACGTGGATCGCGACATCGACCAGAAGATGCGGCGCACCCGCAGGCGGCCGCTGGCCAGGCACCAGGTGTCGCCGCGCAACGCGCTGATCTTCGGCGTCGCGCTGGGGGTGGCGTCCACGCTGGGGCTGTGGCTGACCACCAACTGGCTGGCCGCGCTGCTGTCGCTCGGCGCCATCCTGTTCTACGTGCTGGTCTACTCGATGATCCTCAAGCGCCGCACGGCCCAGAACATCGTGTGGGGCGGCATCGCGGGCTGCATGCCGGTGATGATCGGCTGGGCCGGCATCACCGAGCGGCTCGACTGGGCGCCGTTGGTGCTGTTCGGGGTGGTGTTCTTCTGGACGCCGCCGCACACCTGGACGCTGGCCATGCGCTACAAGGAGGACTACGCGGCGGCGAAGGTGCCGATGCTGCCGGTGGTGGCCACCGAGCGGCGGGTGGTGCTGGAGTCCATCGCCTACACCTGGGCGACCGTGCTGTGCTCCCTGGCGCTGTGGCCGGTGGCGGGCACCACGCTGTTCTACCCGGTGGTGGCGGCCGTGCTGGGCGCGATGTGCCTGTGGGAGGTGCACCGCCTGCTGGCCAGGCTCAACGCCGGCAAGACGGGCGTGCAGCTGCGGCCGATGCGCTTCTTCCACTGGTCGAACGCCTACCTGGCGCTGCTGTTCCTCGCCGTGGCGATCGACCCCCTCTTGTCCTGACTTTTCCGGCCCGGCCATTGCGCCGGGCTCTTTCACGTTCGTATCATGCACATATGAACACCTCTTCAGATGTTGTCACCAGTCTGGACGGATGCGCCGTGCCGGAGGCCGACGCCGCCAGGGTCGCGGCCACCCGCGACCGGCTCGTGACGCCTGAGGAGGCCACCCGGCTGGCCGAGCTGTTCCGCCTGCTCGGCGACCCCACCAGGGCCAGGCTCCTGTACGCGCTGCTGGAGGCGGGCGAGCTGTGCGTGTGCGACCTGGCGGACGCCGTCGAGGTGACCGACACCGCCGTCTCCCACGCGCTGCGCCTGCTGCGCACGGCCGGGATCGTGGCCAGCCGCAGGGCCGGCAGGACGATCTACTACCGGCTGGCCGACGCCCACGTCCGCATGCTGCTCGACCTGAGCCGGGAGCATCTGAAGGAGACGGGATGAGCGGGGGGCAGGGGCACGGTCATGGGCACGGGCATGCCCTGAGCCAGGAAGCCGACAAGGGCTACCTGTGGGGCGCGCTCGCGCTCATCCTCACCTTCATGGTGGCCGAGGTGGTCGCCGGCGTGGTCGCCAACTCGATCGCGCTGATCTCCGACGCCGCCCACATGCTGACCGACGCGAGCGCGATCGCGCTGGCGCTGGTCGCCATGCGCATCGCCGCCCGCCCGCCCAAGGGCGCCTACACCTTCGGCTACAAGCGCGCCGAGATCCTCTCGGCGCAGATCAACGGCGTGACGCTGCTGCTGCTGGTGGCGTACTTCGTGTACGAGGGCGTGCACCGCATCCTGGAGCCGCCCGACGTGCACGGCCCGATCGTGCTGGTCACCGCGGTGGCCGGGATCGCGGTCAACGCGGGCGCCGCCCTGCTGCTGTCGAAGGCGAACCGGCGCAGCCTGAACGTCGAGGGCGCCTTCCAGCACGTGCTCAACGACATGTACGCCTTCGTCGCCACCGCCGTCTCCGGCCTCGTGGTCTGGCTGACCGGCTTCCGCCAGGCCGACGCCATTGCCGCGCTCGTGGTGGCGGCGCTCATGCTCAAGGCCGGCTGGGGGCTGCTGCGCGACTCCGGCCGGGTGCTGCTCCAGGCCGCGCCCAGCGACCTCGACCCCGACGAGATCGGCCGCCTGCTCGCCGCGGACGCCGACGTGGAGGAGGTGCACGACCTGCATGTCTGGACGGTGACGAGTGGCTATCCGACGCTGTCGGCCCACGTGATCGTGGCCCGCGGCTCCGACTGCCACCAGGTGCGCACCCGGCTCGCGGACCTGCTGCACGAGCGGTTCGCGATCGGTCACACGACGCTGCAGGTCGATCACGGGGTGCCGGGACTGGACCGGCACTGCGCGGACCCGCACGGACCCCGGCACTCTGATCCGTTAAAGTCACCCTATGGCGACCCGTGATCCACGCTGGGTGTTGAAGGACCGCCCGTCGTTCGCGTTGATCATCGGGCTGGTCGTCACCGGCATCTGCGCCCTCGTCTCGTTCTCCTTCGACGTGATCAACGGCGCGCCGGTGCAGTTCTTCATCGCCCTCGCACTCGCGCTCGCGCCGGTGCCGCTGCTGCTCGCCGCGGTGCTGGCGCTCGACCGCATGGAGCCCGAGCCGCGCAGCAACCTCATCTTCGCCTTCGCCTGGGGCGCGGGCATCGCGGTGCTCGTCGCCGGCGTGATCAACTCGCTCAACCTGCACTACATCATCGACACCGCCAAGCTGTCGGAGGCGAGCGCCCGCAACATCGCGGCCACGTTCGGCGCCCCGGTCGTGGAGGAGACGATGAAGGGGCTGGTGCTGCTCGGGCTGCTGCGCTTCCGCAGGGCCGAGCTCGACGGACCCACCGACGGCGTCATCTACGCCAGCATGGTCGGCCTTGGCTTCGCCATGAGCGAGAACGTCAGCTACTACCTCGGCGCCCTGTCCACCTCGGGCGTCAAGGGGCTGGCCGTCACGGTGGTCCTGCGCGGGGTGCTGTCGCCACTCGCCCACCCGCTGTTCAGCTCCATGATCGGGGTCGCGGTGGCGTACGCGGCGCAGCGCGGCGGGCCCGAGCGCACCACGTACGTGCTGGCCGGCTGGACCGGCGCGATGATCCTCCACGGGCTGTGGAACGGCCTGGCCTCCTACGGCGGGTTCCCCGGGCTCGTGGTGGCCTACCTGGCGCTGCTGGTCGTGCTGGTGGTGCTCATCGGCGTGGTGTTCAGGGACCGGCGGCGCATCGTGGCGCTCATCCAGCGCTACCTGCCGCCGTACGAGCCGACCAAGCTCGTCACCCAGGCCGACATCTACATGCTCTCGGCCTTCTCGCGGCGCCGCCAGGCCCGGCAGTGGGCCCGCGCCCACGGCGGCAAGGCCGGCGTGCGCGCGATGCGCGACTACCAGCTCGCCGCCACCGAGCTGGGGCTGCTGCACGAGCGGGCGGCCCGCCACATGGTCGACGAGCACACCTTCCACGAGGAGCAGCGGGCGCTGCTGGAGTGCATGAGCACGGCCAGGGCCGACTTCCCCGTGCCGTCGATCCACGCGCGCTCGGCGGCGCGGGGCTCACCCCCGCCCGGCTACGCTCCCGGCGCCCCCACCTGACCGGCTGGTGGCTCGGCCAGGATCCGCGTGAGCGAGACCTCGCGCGGCCCTGGGAAGACGGGGTCGGAGCGCAGGATCACGGCGTCGGCGAACGCCTTGCCGGTGGCGAACAGCTCGCGGGCGGCGCCGGCGTAGGTGGTGGCGGCGTAGCGCCTGGCCGAGTCGTCGCCCACGCCGAACGCCTCCAGCCCCGCCGCCCTGCACAACGTCACCGCGCGGGGGATGTGGAACTCCTGGGTCACCACGGTGACCTGCTCGGCGCCGAAGACGCGGCGGGCCCGCACGCACGAGTCCCACGTGTCGAACCCGGCGTAGTCGAGCACCATCACGGCGTCGGGCACGCCTTTGGCGCGCAGGTAGTCGCGCATCGCCGTCGGCTCGTCGTAGTCCGCGCGGCTGTTGTCGCCCGACAGCAGCAGGGCGCGCACCTTGCCGGTCCGGTGGAGGTCGGCGGCGATGTCGAGCCTGCGGGCCAGCATCGGGCTGGGGTGGACGCCGTCGTAGAGGCCGGCGCCCAGCACGAGCGCGGCCTGCGCGGCCGGCACCCGCGCCTGCCAGCCCTGGTCCCCGGCCGTGTCCTCCACCGTGTCTTCCACTGTGTCATCGACCGTGGTCCGATGCCCGTAGCTGCCCAGCCAGGCCCACGTCATGGGGGCCAGGGCCAGCACGCTGGCCAGCACCAGCCCCTGGTACGTGCGGCGGAACGCCTTACGAGAGAGGCGGACTTTTCCCAGCAAATCGCACCCCTTCGGAGCCGGGGGAGTGGCGGACATCACCCCTCAAACCCTGGCATATCCGATCAGAGGGCGGCGGCCGTTTCGGTGGGGGAGGGGCTCACGGGGGCGGGCTCGCGGTCGCGGGCCCGCAGCGAGGTGACGACCCGCAGCGCGGCGATCCACACCAGGGTCGAGCCGAGGACGTGCAGCAGCACCAGCATCGCCGGCACGGCGAGGAACCACTGGGTGTAGCCGATCACGCCCTGCAGCAGCTCCACCCCGAACAGCGCGAGCGCGGCCCGCCGGGCGGCACGCGGCGCGTTGGTGACGTGGAGGGAGAACAGCAGCGCGAACGTCAGCCCGACCACGGCGTAGGCGACGTCGGCGTGGAAGCGGGCGATGGCCTCGATGTCGAAGTCGAAGCGGGAGGCCAGCGCGTCGCCGGAGTGCGGGCCGGTGCCGCTGACCCCGACGCCCACCACCAGCAGCACGAACACGGCGGCCAGCAGCACGTGGCCGAGCCGCCTGATGTCGCGGTGGGTGATGCGCCGCACGGGGGCGTCGCCCTCGCCGGAGCGCGCGTAGAGCAGCCAGCAGACCGCGATGAGGCCGCTGGAGATCAGGTAGTGCATGCCGACCGTGAACGGGTTGAGCATGGTGTTGACCACCAGCCCGCCCCACAGCGCCTGGGCGACGATGCCGACCGGCTGCAGCCAGGCCAGCCGGACGAGCGAGGTGCGCCGCGGCTTCATCCGCAGCGCCGCGAGCACGCACGCCACGCCCACGGCCAGCACCAGGAACGTCAGCAGCCGGTTGCCGAACTCCACCGCCATGTTGAGCGGATCGACCTCGGGATGCAGCACGGGGACGAAGCTGTCGGGCGTGCACCGCGGCCAGGTCGGACAGCCCAGCCCGGAGGCGGTCACGCGCACGCCCGCCCCGGTGACCGTGATGCCGGCGTTGACCACCACGGACGCCAGCGCCCATGCCCGCATGGACCGCTCGGTAGGGACCCAGAACGAGCGCAGGAGCCGGACGAAGGGGTTGGTGCTGTCGGCGGGTAGCTTCACGTCATCGATGGTAGGGGCGGGACCGGGCGGTCCCGCCATCGGCCACCGGACCCGCTGATACGGGCTTCTCAAGCCATCAAGGTATGTGACATATTACTGAGAGGAGGTGGTGATGTCCGACGTGATCGTCGTCGGCGCCGGAGTCGTGGGCGCGGCCTGCGCCTATTACGCCGCGCGCGCGGGACTCGACGTGACCGTGATCGACCGCGGTCCCGTGGCCGGCGGCACGACCGGCTCGGGCGAGGGCAACGTGCTGGTCTCCGACAAGGAGCCGGGGCCCGAGCTGGAGCTGGCGGTGCTGTCCAACCGGCTGTGGCGCGAGCTGGCCGGGCACGGCGGGTTCGAGTTCGAGCCCAAGGGCGGGCTCGTCGTCGCCGAGACCGAGAAGGTCATGGTCGCGCTCACCGGCCTGGCCGGGCAGCAGGGCGTGGAGCACCGCCTCGTCCCGGCGTCCGGGCTGCGCGACTACGAGCCGCACCTCGCGGACGGGCTGGCCGGCGGGGTCTTCTACCCGCAGGACGCCCAGGTCCAGCCCATGCTCGCGGCCGCCACCCTGCTCAGGCACGGCGCCGAGAGCTTCGGCAAGGGGACGCTGCGGCTGCGGCTCGGCGCCCGCGTCACCGGGTTCCTGCGCTCCGGCGACCGGCTCACCGGCGTGCGCACCACCCAGGGCGACGTGCTCGGCGGCGCCGTCGTCAACGCGGCCGGCACCTGGGGCGGTGAGGTCGCCGCGCTGGCCGGGGTCGAGCTGCCGATCCTGCCGCGGCGCGGCTTCATCCTCGTCACCGAGCCGCTCACCGAGCCGCTCACCGAGCCGCTCACCGAGCCGCTCATCAGGCACAAGGTCTACACCGCCGCCTACGTCACCAACGTCGCCAGCGACAACGCCGGCCTGGAGACCTCGGCCGTCATCGAAGGCACTCCCGCCGGGACCGTGCTCATCGGGGCCAGCAGGGAACGCGTCGGGTTCGACCGCACCACCTCCGTGCCCGTGCTCGCCCGGCTCGCCCGGCAGGCGGTCGAGCTCTTCCCCGCGCTGGGTGGCGTCCGGGCCATCAGGTCCTACTGCGGGTTCCGGCCGTACTGCCCTGACCACCTGCCCGTCATCGGCGCCGATCCGCGCGTGCCAGGGCTCTACCACGCCTGCGGGCACGAGGGCGCCGGCATCGGGCTCGCGCCCGCCACCGGGCACCTGCTCGCCCAGCTGCTCACCGGCGAGCGGCCCGCGCTCGACCTGCACCCCTTCCGCCCCGACCGCTTCGCAGAGGAGGCCGCATGACCTTCCACATCACCGTGGACGGCCGGCAGGTGCCGGTCGTGCCCGGCCAGACCATCGGCGCGGCCCTGCACGCGGCCGGAGTGCGGTCGTGGCGCAGCACCCGCTTCGGCGGGCGTCCGCGCGGGCTGTTCTGCGGCATCGGCGTCTGCTTCGACTGCCTCATCTCGGTGAACGGCCGCGCGCCCGAGCGCGCCTGCCTCCTGGAGGCGGCTCCCGGGGACGAGGTGACGACGGCGTGACCAGGCCATCGACTGACGGCACCGTGCTCGGCGGCGGGGGTCCCGACGGCGGGACATACGACCTCGTGGTGATCGGCGGCGGCCCCGCGGGGGTGGCAGGAGCCCTCACAGCGGCCCTGGCCGGCCTGCGCGTGGCCCTGCTGGACTCGGGCCTCCGACTCGGCGGCCAGTACTTCCGCCACACCGCCACCGAGGAGGCAGGCGGGAAGGTGTCGCCCGATCTCGCCCGATTCCTGCGCCAGGCGCGGGCCCTGGAGGCGCGCGCCGACGTGCTGCTGCGCCACCAGGTCTGGAACGTCTCCCGCGAACCCGACGGCGAGTTCCTCGTGCACGGCGCCACGCGCGGCACGGCCGGGCGGCGCCCGGACAGGGAGCGCACTTACAGGGAGCGGACGAGCGAGGAGCGCCCGCCCGAGGTGCGCGCGGATGGGGAGCGCGTTGTCGAGGTGCGCGGCCGTCGGTTGCTGATCGCGACCGGTGCGCACGATCGGCCGTTGCCGTTCCCCGGGTGGGATCTGCCCGGGGTGCTCACCGCCGGTGGCGCGCAGGCGCTGCTCAAGGGAGCCGGGGTCGTCGCGGGGCGGCGGATCGTGGTGTCCGGTACCGGGCCGTTCCTGCTGCCGGTCGCCGCCGGGCTGGCCGCGGCCGGGGCGCGGGTGCTCGGTGTGCACGAGGCCAACGGCGGGCTGGGGCTGGCCAGGCATCCTCTGCGGGCCCTGGGCAAGGCGGGCGAGGCCGCCGGGTACGCCGCCGCGCTGGCCCGGCACCGGGTGCCGTACCGGACCAGGCAGGCGGTCGTGGCCGCGCACGGCGAGCGCGAGGTCCAAGCCGTCACCGTGGCCAGGCTCGACGCCGATTGGAACGTGCTGGCCACCCGCGTCGTCGAGTGCGACACCGTGGCCGTGGGCTACGGGTTCGTGCCGCAGATCGAGCTGGGCACCCAGCTCGGCTGCGCGACCAGGCACGACGTGGACGGCAGCCCCGTGCTCGACGTGGACGTCGCCCTGCGCACCAGCGTCCCCGGCGTCTGGGCGGCCGGCGAGCCCACCGGCGTGGCCGGATGGCGGCCCGCCGAGCTGGAGGGCCGCATCGCCGGCCACGCCATCGCCGCCGCCGGCCGCACCCCCCGCGCGGGCCGCCCCAGCGCCGCCGCAGGCCGCGCCGCCGCAGGGGCGGGCGCTGGGTGCGACGGTGTTCCTGCGGTGCTGCTGCGGCGGCGGGAGCGGGGGCGGGGGTTCGGGACGGCGTTGCAGGAGGCGTACCCGGTCAAGGCGGGGTGGCGTACCTGGTTGCGTGACGACACGCTCGTGTGCCGGTGCGAGGAGGTGCCGCTGGCGCGCGTACGCGAGGCGCAGGAGCTCGGCGCCACCGACGCCCGCGCCGTCAAGCTCCTGGCCCGCCCCGGCATGGGCTGGTGCCAGGGCCGCATCTGCGGCTACGCCGTCTCCTGCCTGGCCGGTGAGCCGCCGCAGCCGCCGCGCCGCCCGATCGCCCAGCCGGTGACGCTGGGCGCGCTGGCCGAGCTCACCACCGACCCCGACGAGCGCCCCGCTCACTGACCTCTGGAGGACTGCCCCGATGGACAACCGCAGCAAGCCCTGGCACGGCATCATGGTCGCCACCGCGCTGCCCCTGCGCGAGGACCTGTCGGTCGACTACGGCCGCTACGCCGAGCACTGCGCCTGGCTGGTCGAGCACGGCTGCGACGGCGTCGTGCCGAACGGCTCGCTCGGCGAATACCAGACGCTCACCCACGACGAGCGGGCCAAGGTGATCGAGACCGCCGTCGAGACCGTGGGCGGCGCGCGGGTGATGGCCGGGGTCGGCGCGGCCGAGTCGCGCCACTGGGCGGAGCAGGCGGCCGAGGCCGGCTGCGGCTCGGTGCTGCTGCTGCCGCCCAACACCTACCGGGCCGACGAGCGGGCCGTGCTGGAGCACTACGCCCAGGTCGCCGAGGTGGACATCCCGGTCGTGGCCTACAACAACCCCTACGACACCAAGGTCGACCTCACCCCCGCGCTGCTCGCCAGGCTGCACGAGGAGGGGTTCATCGTGGCGATCAAGGAGTTCTCGGGGGACGTGCGGCGGGCGTACGAGATCGCCGAGCTGGCCCCCGAGCTCGATCTGCTGATCGGCTCCGACGACGTGCTGCTTGAGCTGGCGATCGCGGGCGCGAAGGGGTGGATCGCCGGGTACCCGAACGCGCTGCCCGAGTCCAGCGCCGCGCTCTACCGGGCGGCGGTGGCGGGCGACCTGGAGACGGCGCTGCCCCTCTACCGCAGCCTGCACCCGCTGCTGCGCTGGGACTCCAAGACCGAGTTCGTGCAGGCCATCAAACTGTCGATGGACCTGGCGGGCCGGCACGGCGGCCGGTGCAGGCCGCCCAGGCAGCCGCTCACCGACGAGCAGGCCGCTATCGTGCGGGCGGCGACCGAGAAGGCACTGGCAGAAGGGCTGCGATGAGGACTGAGCGCGTTTTCCACGCCGTCGACTCCCACACCGAGGGCATGCCGACCCGTGTCATCACCGGTGGCGTCGGCGTCATCCCCGGCGCGAGCATGGCCGAGCGGCGCGTCTACTTCCGCGACAACCTCGACCACATCCGCACCCTGCTGATGACCGAGCCGCGCGGCCACTCGGCCATGAGCGGCGCCATCCTGCAGCCGCCGACCAGGCCGGACGCGGACTTCGGTGTGCTGTTCATCGAGGTGTCGGGGCTGCTGCCGATGTGCGGCCACGGCACCATCGGGGTGGCGACCGTGCTGGTCGAGACCGGCATGGTGGAGGTCGTCGAGCCGGTCACGACCGTACGTCTCGAGGTGCCCGCCGGGCTCGTCGAGGTGGACGTCGAGGTCGAGGACGGCATGGTCATGTCGGTGACGCTGCGCAACGTGCCGTCCTACTGCGACCGGCTGGACGCCAAGGTGAGTGTCCCGGGGTTCGGGGAGATCCCGTACGACCTGGCGTACGGCGGCAACTTCTACGCCATCGTCAACCTCGACCACTACGGCCTGCCGTTCGACCGCGCCGCCAAGAACGAGATCATCGCCGCCGGCCTGGCCACCATGGAGGCGATCAACGCCGCCGACGAGCCGGTGCACCGCGAGGACGGCCGCATCCGCGGCTGCCACCACGTCTACTTCGCCGCGCCGGGCTCCGACGCCGCGCACTCCCGGCACGCCATGGCCATCCACCCCGGCTGGTTCGACCGCTCGCCGTGCGGCACCGGCACCAGCGCGCGCATGGCGCAGCTGCACGCACGCGGCGAGCTGGAGACCGGGAGGGAGTTCGTGAACGAGTCGTTCATCGGCACCCGGTTCATCGGCCGCGTGCTGGAGGAGACCGAGGTGGGCGGGCGGCCCGCGATCCTGCCTTCGATCACCGGGCGGGCCTGGATCACCGGCACCGCCCAATACTTCCTCGACCCTCGAGACCCGTTCCCCGCCGGTTTCGAGCTGTGAGGACGCCGCGATGATCACGACCGTCGACTACCACACGGGCGGTGAGCCGTTCCGCGTCGTCACCGGCGGGGTGCCCGAGATCGCCGGGGCCGGGGTGCTCGACCGGCGCACCACCGCGATGGCCGAGTTCGACGACGTGCGGCGGCTGCTGTGCAACGAGCCGCGCGGTCACGCCGACATGTACGGCTGCTTCCTGGTGCCGCCCGACGACCCGGGCGCGCAGCTGGGTGCGCTGTTCTGGCACAAGGACGGCTTCTCCACCGCGTGCGGGCACGGCACGATCGCGCTGGGCGCGTACGCGGTGCACGAAGGGCTGGTCGAGGCTCCGGCCGACGGGGTGACCGACGTGGTGGTGGACGTGCCGTCGGGGCGGGTCACCGCCCGCGTACGCACCGCCGCGGGCCGCGTCGAGACCGTCACCTTCGTCAACGTGCCCTCCTTCGTCCTGGCCAGGGGCGTGCCCGCCGGGGACGTCCTGGTGGATCTCGCGTACGGCGGCGCCGTCTACGCCTCGCTGCCCGCCGCCGGCCTTGGCCTGACCGTCGCGCCGCGGCACCTGGGCGCGCTCATCGAGCACGCCCGCCGCATCAAGACCGCGCTGGCCGGCCACCCCGCCACCCGGCACCCCTCGGACGAGCGGCTCTCCGGCGTGTACGGCGTGATCTTCCACGAGGACCTGCCCGACCTGGACGGCGTACGGCACCAGCGCAACGTCACCGTCTTCGCCGACGGCGAGGTGGACCGCTCACCCTGCGGCTCAGGCACGGCCGCCCGCATGGCACTGCTGCACGACGCCGACGGGACCGCGACGCTGGTGCACGAGAGCGTCGTGGGCACTGTCTTCACCGCCCGCGTGGGCGCCACGGCCGGCGACGGCGTGGTGGCGGAGATCGACGGCACGGCCTACAGGACGGGCCGGCACACCTTCGAGCTCGACCCGGCCGACCCGTTCCCGACCGGATTCACGCTCCGATGAGCACGCCGGCGGGTGGGTTGCCCTATCTCGACGCGGCCACCGTCGAGCGGCTGGTGCCCATGGGGCGGGCCGTGGCGGTGCTGGAGGAGGCGTTGCGGGCCGGGCTCGATCCGGAGGCGACGCCGCAGCGGCCGGTCGTGGACGTGGCCGCGGGCCAGCTGCTGCTCATGCCCGCCGCCACCCGGCGGTACGCGGGCGTCAAGGTCGTCAGCATCGCGCCGGGCAACCCGGAGCGCGGGCTGCCCCGGATCCAGGGGACGTACCTGCTGTTCGACGGCGACACCCTGGCGCCGCTCGCCGCCCTGGACGGGATCGCGCTGACCTCGCTGCGCACGCCCGCCGTCTCGGCCCTGGCCATCCGGCACCTGGCCGAGGAGGGGGCGCGGCGGCTGGTGGTGTTCGGCAGCGGGCCGCAGGCGTACGGGCACGTCGCGGCCCTGCGCGAGGTGCGGCCCGTCGAGGAGGTCACGGTGGTCGGCCGCGACGCCGCCCGCGCCGAGGCGCTCGCCGCCCACTGCCGCGCCCAGGGCCTCACCGCCCGCGCCCTGACCAACCGCGACGCGGCGCCCGGCCCCACCGCCGGCCCCGTGGCGCAGGCGGTTGCCGGGGCTGATCTGGTCGCGTGCTGCACCACCGCCAGGACCCCCCTGTTCCCCGGTAAGCTCGCCCGCGACGGCGTCGCCGTCGTCGCCGTCGGCTCCCACGAGCCCGGCGCCCGCGAGCTCGACGACGACCTGGTCGCGCGCGCCACCGTGGTCGTCGAGGCGAGGGCGGCCGCCCTGGAAGAGGCGGGAGACCTCCTCGTGCCGATCGGCCGGGGTACGATCACCTCTCGCCATCTCGCCGGTAACCTCGCCGACCTGATCGCCGGAAGGGTGGTCGCGGGTCCGGGGCCGCGCGTGTTCAAGAGCACCGGCATGGCGTGGGAGGACCTCGTGGTCGCGGCAGCCGCTTACGAGGCGTGGACATAGAAGGGATGGGCGGATGACTGCCGACGACCGGCTGGATCTGCCGATGGTGGGAGAGCGCCAGAGCCTGCGCGAGCAGGTGGCGCACGCGTTGCGGGCCGCGCTGATCACGGGTGAGATGCGCCCCGGTGTGGTCTACTCCGCGCCGGTGCTGGCCGCCCAGTTCGGCGTCTCGGCGACGCCCGTCCGCGAGGCGATGCTCGACCTGGCCAAGGAGGGCCTGGTCGAGGCGGTGCGCAACAAGGGCTTCAGGGTGACCGAGCTGTCCGACCGCGACCTCGACGAGCTGACCGAGATCCGCCAGCTCATCGAGGTGCCGACGGTCTCGCGGCTGGCCGACAGCTCGCGGGCGGAAGAGTTCGAGCGGCTGCGGCCGATCGCCGAGGAGATCGTCTCGGCCAGCGAGCGGGGCGACCTGCTCGCGTATGTGGACGCCGACCTGCGCTTCCACGTCGAGCTGCTGTCGCTGAGCGGCAACGCGCACCTGGTGTCGGTGGTCCGCGACCTGCGCAACAGGGCGCGGCTGTACGGCCTGTCGCAGCTGTCGGAGCGCGGCACGCTGACCGACTCGGCCAGGGAGCACCTGCAACTGCTCGACGCGCTCAAGAGCGGCGACGGCAAGGCGGTCGGGCACCTGATGGCCGAGCACATCGGCCACGTACGAGGCATCTGGGCAGAACACTGAGCCGGGCACAGAACGCTGCACTGACCGCGAGTTCCGACATTCACGGATCGAGCACTCCCCGACAGGGGTAATCTCGATGCGGGCCGCCAGAGCGGCGAACGCCGGCGGTCCCACCCTTCTCGTCCACGACGGCTGCGGTCACCCCGCATCCGCTGATGGCGCATGCCTGGTCAAGCGGACTCCCGCACTCCGCTGACCTTCCCGGGCTCGGCACACCCCGCCCACCGAGCCGAGCCCACCGCCGCGCGCCCGAGAGACCCCATCCCACGGGCGCGCGGCGGAACCCTCGTGACTATCCCCTGGCCCGGCTTGTCCTGGTCGAGCCGAGGCTGGCGGCCACGATGCACACGATCGCCGCCCACTGCTGCGCGTGCAGGATCTCGCCGAGCACCAGCACGCCGATCAGCGCCGCCGCGGCCGGCTCCATGCTCATGAGGATGCCGAAGACGTGCTTGGGCATCCGCCGCAGCGCCTGCAGCTCCAGCGAGTAGGGGATCACCGACGACAGCAGCCCCACTCCGAGCCCGATGAGCAGCAGCTCGGGCTGCAGCAGGTCGGCGCCGCCGGTGGTGACGCCGACGGGCGCGATCACCACGGTCGAGACGATCATCGCGAACGCGAGCCCGCTCGTCCCGGGGAAGCGCCGCCCGGCCGCGGCCGACAGCAGGATGTACGCCGCCCAGAACACGCCCGCCATCAGCGCGAACGCGATGCCGAGCCAGCTCACGGTGTCGGACTCACCCCATGGGGCCAGCAGCACCACGCCCGCACCGGCCAGCCCGACCCACAGCAGGTCGATGCGCCGCCGGGAGGCCGCCACGGCGACGCCGAGCGGCCCGAGGAACTCGATCGCCACCGCGATGCCCATCGGCAGCCGCGCGAGCGCCTCGTAGAAGACGAGGTTCATGAGGGCGAGCGTGATGCCGAACCCGGCGCCCACCGCCCAGTCACGCCAGGAGAGCCCCCTCAGCCTGGGCCGGACGAACGCCCCCATGATGAGCGCCCCCGCCGCGATGCGCAGGAACACCACCGCGCTCGGCGGCAGCACCCCGAACAGCTCCTTGGCGAACCCGGCGCCCAGCTGCACCGAGAAGATGCCGAGCAGCACGAGCCCCGTGGGCGGGATCGAGTCGGCGGCGCTGCGCAGCAGGTTGCCGGCGCCGCTCAGGCGGGATCCGCGGTCGAGCGGATCATCGAGGGCGAAGTCGGTCACGGAACTCCTCGGTGGTGCGGGACAACCGTCTGAGCTTACCCAGGTCAGGCGACATTCCCAGCGTGAGGTGGTACTACTGACGGTTGGCTCGTCATGGCTCATATTTCCGGACAAAACCACCAGGGATCGATGAAAGCCCCCACCCCGCCGGTGAACCTCGCCCGGCCGCCACTGGCCCTGTCCGTGTCCTCCTTCGTCAGCAGCTTCGACCGGTTCGCGGTGAGCCCCATGCTCGTGCTCATCGCCGCCGACCTGGACGTCCCCCTGTCGGCCTCCGTCACCGCCGCCAGCGGCTACTACCTGGCGTACGGGCTGACCCAGCCGCTGTGGGGCCTGCTGTCCGACCGGTTCGGGCGGGTGCGGGTGATGCGCTGGGCGCTGTCCGGCGCCGCCGCGGCGGGCGCGGTCTCCGCGCTGATGCCGGTGCTGTGGGCGCTGGTGCTGGCCAGGGTCGTCACGGGCGCGTGCTTCGGCGCGGTCATCCCGACGGGCCTGACGTACGTGGGGGACACCGTCGCGCCCTCCGTACGCCAGCGCGCGCTCACCGACCTCATGGCCGCCGCCGCGCTCGGCACGGCGCTGGCCACCGGGCTCGGCGGGGTGGTGGCGGGGTTCGTGGACTGGCGGGTGGCGTTCACCGTACCGGCGGTGTGCGCGCTGGTCTGCGCCCTCGCGCTGCGCTCGCTGCCTGAGCCGCCCGCACAAGCGGGAACGAGCAGGGGCGTCGCCGGGCATCTCGGGGCGGTGCTCGGGCAGCGGTGGGCGCTGCTGGTGTTCGGGCTGGCGTTCGCCGAAGGGGCCATCATGCTGGGCGCGATGCCGTTCCTCGCCACCGCGCTGCAGCACACCGGGCTGGCCGCCGCCGTGGCGGGCCTGGCCATCACCGCGTACGGGCTGGGCCTTTGGGGCTTCTCCCGCCTGGTCAAGACGCTCTCGGGACGCTGGCCCGCACCCGTGCTCATGCTGGTCGGCGGCGCGCAGCTGTGCCTCGGGTTCGCCCTGGTGAGCGTGCACGTCAACGTGCCGCTGGTGGCCGTCACCGCGCTGCTGCTCGGCGGCGGCTGGTCGTTCCTGCACTCCTCGCTGCAGACCTGGGCCACCTCGGTCGTGCCCGAGGCCAGGGGGACCGCGATCGCGTTCTTCGCCTGTGCCTTGTTCGTCGGCAGCGCGGTCGCGTCGTGGGCGGCGGGCCCGCTCGCCGAGGACGGACGGTACGCGCTGCTGTTCGGCCTGGCCGCGGCCGCCGCCGTGCCGCTGACGGCGGTGGCCGTGCTCAGCCGCCGCCGCTACGGCGCCCTGTGCGCCGCCCCGGAGCCGGGAGCCGGGCCGGGAAGCTGAGCGTCACTCCCAGCGGAACGTCCGCGAGACGAGCCCCAGAGACAGCACCGCCCACGCCGTGAGCACGGCGAGCGGCATGAGCGGGAGCGCGGCGCCGTCGGCGAGCACGGAGCGCAGGCCGCCGGTCAGCGCCCCGATGGGCAGCGCCTCCAGCACCGGCCGCACCCCCTCGGGGAACGCGCTCAGCGGGAACATCACCCCGCCCACCCCCAGCAGCACCAGGTAGACCAGGTTGGCGGCGGCCAGCGTGGCCTCGGCCCGCAGCGTGCCGGCCATGAGCAGCCCCAGCCCGCTGAAGGCCGCCGTGCCCGCCACGATCAGCAGCGCCGCGCCCAGGAACGACCCCTGCGGCCGCCAGCCCAGCGCCAGCCCCACGGCCACGATCACCACGGCCTGCACCAGCTCGACGCCCACCACGGCCGCGGTCTTGGCCAGCATCAGCCCGCTCCTGGACAGCGGCGTCGCGCCCAGCCGCTTGAGCACGCCGTAGCGGCGCTCGAAGCCGGTGGCGATGGCCTGCCCGGTGAAGGCGGTGGACATGACCGCCAGCGCCAGCACCCCGGGCACCAGGAAGTCGACCCGCCGGCCGCCGCCCACGTCGATCAGCGGTGCCAGCGAGAAGCCGGTCAGCAGCAGCACGGGGATGATGAGCGTCAGCAGCAGCTGCTCGCCGTTGCGCAGCGTGGCCCGCATCTCCGCGCCGGCCTGCGCCAGCACCATGCGCGGGAACGGCGCCGCGCCGGGCGCGGGGGTGAGGTCGAGCGCGGTCATCGCAGCTCCTTGCCGGTCAGCTCGAGGAAGACGTCTTCGAGGGTGCGCCGCTCGATGCGCAGGTCGTCGGCCGTGACGCCCTCGGCCGCGCACCAGGCGGTGACCGTCGCCAGCAGCTCGGGCCCGACCAGGCCCTCGATGATGTAGTGGCCGGCCGGCGACTCCTTGGCCGCGCTGCCCGTGGGGAGCGCGTTGAGCAGCTCTTCCAGCGCCAGCCCGGGACGCGCCCTGAACCGCAGCTGCCGCTCGGCCCCGGTCAGCGAGGCCGGGCTGCCCTCGGCGACCACGCGGCCCCTGTCGATGATGACGACGTGGTCGGCCAGCCGCTCGGCCTCGTCCATGTGGTGGGTGGTGAGCACCACCGACACCCCCGCGCCGCGCAGTTCGCCGACGAGGTCCCAGCACGCGTGGCGGGCCTGCGGATCGAGGCCGGCGGTCGGCTCGTCGAGGAAGACCAGCTCAGGACGCCCGATGACGGCCGCCGCCAGCGACAGCCGCTGCTGCTGCCCGCCGGACAGCCGCCTGAACGGGGTGCGGGCGTGCTCGGTCAGCCCCAGCCGCGCGAGCAGCGCGCCGGGGTCGAGCGGGCGGGCGTAGAAGCGGGCGACCAGGCGCAGCCACTCGGCGCAGCGCGTGGCCGGCGGCACGCCGCCGGCCTGCGGCATGATGCCGACGCGGGCGCGCAGCTCGGGCCGCGTCGGGTCGAGGCCGAGCACCCTGACCATGCCGCCGTCGGCGCTGCGGAACCCCTCGCAGATCTCCACGGTGGACGTCTTGCCCGCGCCGTTGGGGCCGAGGACCGCGGTGACCTCGCCGCGTCCGGCCCGGAAGGTGAGGCCGTCGACGGCCGTGGTGGCGCCGTAGCGTTTGACCAGGCCGGCGACCTCGACGGCCGGCTCAGGCGGCTGCCGTGGGACCGGCCCTGGCAGCGGGTCGGCGGCTCGGGATTCCATGGCCACGAGTTTAGGGACTCCACGGGGCGGTTCGCCGCGCAGGTGAGAGCGACGGCGGCACGGCCGGAGATGCCGCTCTTGCGAAAAGTCAGGAAATATCAGATAACCGGGAATTAGGAGGACCGGAACACCGTTCCTACCCCTCGGCCCTCGTGGGGCCAGCGCCGACGAAGGAGAGGGGAACACGCATGTCCGTGGCCGAAGCCGCCACGTCCGCAGCACCGTCCGTCACCACACCCGCAGCACCGCGTTCAGCACCGGGTTCAGCACCGAACCCAGCAGGCTCAGCAGACACGGCCGTCCCGCAGGAGCGGAGGAGCCGCCGCGGACTGCTGCTGCTGATCCTCGGCGCGCTGTCGGCGATCGGCCCGCTGTCCATCGACATGTACCTCCCCGCGCTGCCCGCCATCACCTCCGAGATGCTGAGCGCGCCCGCGCAGGTGCAGCTCACGCTGACCGCCTGCCTCATCGGCGTGTCCGTCGGCCAGGTGGTCGCCGGGCCGCTCAGTGACGTGCGCGGGCGGCGGATGCCGCTGATGATCGGCGTCGCCGGGTTCATGGCAGCCTCGCTGCTGTGCGCGTTCGCGACCTCGGTGCCCGCCCTCATCGTCTTCCGGCTGCTGCAGGGCGTGCTGGGCGGCGCCGCGCTGGTCATCGTGCGCGCGGTCGTGCGCGACCTGTACGACGGCGCCGCCATCGCCCGCATCTTCGCCACGCTGATGCTGGTCAGCGGTCTCGCGCCGATCCTCGCCCCGATCGCGGGCGCGCAGCTGCTGGCGTTCACGTCGTGGCGCGGGGTGTTCGTGGCGCTCAGCCTCGCGGGCCTCGTGCTGCTGGTGGCCGTGCTGGCCGGCGTGCGCGAGACCCTGCCGGCGGGACAGCGCGAGGCCGGCGGGCTCAGGCACACCGTGCGCACGTTCTGGCAGCTCCTGCGCGACCGTACGTTCATGGGCTTCGCCCTGACCGGCGGCCTGGCGTTCGGCGCGATGTTCGGCTACATCTCCGGCTCGCCGTTCGTCCTCCAGGAGGTGTACGGCGCCACCCCCCAGCAGTACTCGCTCATCTTCGGGCTCAACGCCCTGGCGCTGACCATCACCGCGCAGGTCGGCGGCCGGCTGGCGGGACGGGTGCCGCCCGTCCTGCTGGTCCGCATCGGCCTGGCCACCTCGCTGGCGGGCGCGGTGACGCTGCTGACCGCCGCGCTGGCCGACCTCGACCTGTGGGGCGTGGTGGCGGGCTTGTTCGTCATCATGCTCGGCCAGGGCCTGACCCTGCCCGGCACCGGCGCGCTGGCGCTCGGCTCCCAGCCCGCCCAGGTCGCGGGCAGCGCCTCGGCGCTGACCGGCGTGCTGCAGTTCGCACTGGGCGCGGCGGCCGCCCCGCTGGTCGGACTTGCCGGTTCCGGCTCCGCGCTGCCCATGGCATGTGTCATGCTCGGGCTCTTCCTGTGCTCGGCGGTGTCGTTCACGATTCTGGGCCGGGCAAAGGCCACAAAAGTTAGGTAAGCCTACCCTGCGTGACAAATTCCATTCCCGCCCCTGCTCAGATCCGTTTGTGCACCGGGAAGGAATTACGGCACACTGATGTTGTGAAAAACATGTCCACGATGGAGCCAGGCAGCGAGCGCGGCACGCGCGCCCGTGTCGCCAGGCTGATCCTGGAGCATGGTCCCATCGCGGCCGCCGCCCTGGGCGAGCGGCTCGGGCTCACGCCCGCCGCCGTCCGGCGTCACCTCGACGCCCTGGTGGCCGAGGGGATGATCGAGCCTCGCACGATCCGCCCGCGCGGTCAGCGCGGGCGCGGACGGCCGGCCAAGCTGTTCGCGATCACCGATGCGGGGCGCAGTGCTTTCGAGCACGCCTATGACGACCTGGCAGGGAGCGCGCTGCGATTCCTGGCCCGGCGCATGGGAGAGGAAGCCGTGTCCGACTTCGCCCGCGAGCAGGTGGCGAGCCTGCTCCAGCGGCTGGAGCCGGCCATGCGGACGGTGCCCGCGGACCAGCGCGTGCAGATGCTGGCGCAGGCTCTGTCGGCGGAGGGGTACGCCGCCTCGGCCACCAAGGCCAAGTCCGGCGGCGACCAGCTCTGCCAGCACCACTGCCCGGTGGCTCACGCGGCCGCGGAGTTCCCGCAGCTGTGCGAGGCCGAGACGGAGGCGTTCGCGCAGCTGCTCGGCACCCCGGTGCAGCGCCTGGCCACGATCGCCCACGGCGACGGGGTGTGCACGACGCACGTGTCCCCCCAGTCCCTGGCCGATTCCGCACATAAAGACAAGAGCAAGGAGACCGGAAGGTGACTGTCACCGACCGCCCGGAGCTGGAAGGCCTCGGGAATTACAAGTTCGGCTGGGCCGACCCGGATGCCGCGGGTGCGGCGGCCAAGCGAGGCCTGTCCGAGGAGGTCGTCCGCAACATCTCCGCGCTCAAGAACGAGCCGGAGTGGATGCTCGACCTTCGCCTGAAGGGCCTCCGCCTGTTCGACAAGAAGCCGCTGCCGACGTGGGGCTCCGACCTCACCGACATCGACTTCGACAACATCAAATACTTCGTGCGCTCGACCGAGAAGCAGGCCGCTTCCTGGGACGAGCTGCCCGCCGACATCAAGAACACCTACGACAAGCTCGGCATCCCCGAGGCGGAGAAGCAGCGCCTCATCGCCGGCGTCGCGGCCCAGTACGAGTCCGAGGTCGTCTATCACAAGATCCGTGAGGACCTCGAGGAGAAGGGTGTCATCTTCGTCGACACCGACACGGGCCTGCGCGAGCACGAGGACATCTTCAAGGAGTACTTCGGCTCGGTGATCCCGGTGGGCGACAACAAGTTCGCCGCGCTCAACACCGCCGTGTGGTCCGGTGGCTCGTTCATCTACGTGCCGCCGAACGTCGAGGTCGAGATCCCGCTGCAGGCCTACTTCCGGATCAACACCGAGAACATGGGCCAGTTCGAGCGGACCCTGATCATCGTCGACGAGAACAGCTACGTCCACTATGTCGAGGGCTGCACCGCGCCGATCTACTCCTCCGACTCGCTGCACAGCGCGGTCGTCGAGATCGTCGTGAAGAAGAACGCCCGCTGCCGTTACACGACCATCCAAAACTGGTCCAACAACGTCTACAACCTGGTCACCAAGCGCGCCGTCGCCTACGAGGGCGCGACCATGGAGTGGATCGACGGCAACATCGGCTCCAAGGTCACGATGAAGTACCCGGCCGTCTACCTCATGGGCGAGCACGCCAAGGGCGAGACGCTGAGCGTCGCGTTCGCCGGCGAGGGCCAGCACCAGGACGCCGGCTCGAAGATGGTGCACCTGGCGCCCAACACCAGCTCCAGCGTCATCTCCAAGTCGGTGGCGCGCGGCGGCGGCCGCACCTCCTACCGCGGTCTCGTGCAGATCGAGGAGGGCGCCCACGGCAGCGCCAGCACCGTCAAGTGCGACGCCCTGCTGGTCGACCAGATCAGCCGCTCCGACACCTACCCCTACGTCGACGTCCGCGAGGACGACGTCTCGATGGGCCACGAGGCCACGGTCTCCAAGGTCAGCGAGGACCAGCTGTTCTACCTCATGAGCCGCGGGCTCGACGAGGACGAGGCGATGGCGATGATCGTGCGCGGCTTCGTCGAGCCGATCGCGCGTGAGCTGCCCATGGAATACGCGCTCGAGCTCAACCGGCTGATCGAGCTGCAGATGGAAGGAGCCGTCGGCTGATGGGCCTGAACGAGAAGCCCCTGTCGACCCTGCACGAGAAGTCGTCCTTCGACCTGGCCGACTTCGACGTCCCGACGGGTCGCGAGGAGGCGTGGCGCTTCACGCCGCTCTCCCGCCTGAAGGGCCTGCACAACGGCAAGGCCGAGCCGGCCGGCCACGTCCGCGTCGACGTCGAGGCGGCGCCCGAGGTGACCGTCGAGACGGTCGGCCGCGACGACGCCCGCCTCGGCACGTCGTTCGTGCCGTCCGACCGGGTCAGCGCCCAGGCCTGGACCAGCTTCGAGAAGGCCACCGTCATCACGGTGCCGCGCGAGGCCGTCACCTCCAGGCCGACCGTGCTGACGCTGACCGGTGAGCAGGCCGTCGCCGGCGGCGCCGCCTACGGCCACATCGTGGTCAAGGTCGAGCCGCTGGCCGAGGCCGTGCTCGTGCTCGACCACAAGGGCAGCGCCGTCTACGCCGACAACATCGAGTTCGTCGTCGGCGAGGGCGCCAGCCTCAAGGTCGTCAGCCTCCAGGACTGGAACGACGACGCGGTCCACGTCTCGGCCCACCACGCCCAGCTCGCCAAGGACGCGACGTTCCGCAGCTTCGTGGTGACGCTCGGCGGCGACCTCGTACGCCTGTCACCCAGCGTCTCCTACACCGCCGCGGGCGGCGACGCCGACATGTCGGGCGTCTACTTCGTGGACGCGGGGCAGCACCTCGAGCACCGCCTGCTGGTCGACCACTCGCAGCCCAACTGCAAGAGCAACGTCGACTACCGCGGCGCGCTGCAGGGCGAGGAGGCGCACGCCGTCTGGATCGGCGACGTCATCATCAGGGTCGAGGCCGAGGGCACCGACACCTACGAGCTCAACCGCAACCTCATCCTCACCGACGGCGCCCGCGCCGACTCGGTGCCCAACCTCGAGATCCTCACCGGCGAGGTCGCCGGCGCGGGGCACGCCTCCGCCTCCGGCCGCCTCGACGACGAGCACATCTTCTACCTCCAGGCCCGCGGCATCCCGCACGACGAGGCCCGCAGGCTGGTCGTGCGCGGCTTCCTCGGTCAGCTCGTCGAGAAGATCGAGATCGAGGAGATCCGTGAGCGCGTCATGAACGCCCTGGAGGCGGAGCTCGCGCGATGAGCGGTTTCGAGAAGGTGTGCAAGCTCGCCGACATCCCCGAAGACGGGGTCATCGGCGTCGAGGTCGATGAGACCCCGGTCGCGCTCGTGCGCAAGGGCGGAGAGGTCTTCGCCCTGCACGACATCTGCTCCCACGCCGAGGTCAAGCTCAGCGAGGGCGAGGTCTACGACGGCACGCTGGAGTGCTGGCTGCACGGCTCGTGCTTCGACATCCGCACGGGCAAGCCCACCGGACCTCCCGCGACCCGCCCAGTCAACGTCTACACAGTGAAGATCGACGGCGATGACGTCCTCGTCTCGCTCTCGAAGGAGTCCTAAGCACATGTCCACCCTTGAGATCCGTGACCTGCAGGTCGCCGTCGAGGACAAGGAAATCCTGCGCGGCGTCAACCTGACCGTGAAGGCCGGCGAGACCCACGCCATCATGGGCCCCAACGGCTCGGGCAAGTCGACGCTCGCCTACGCGATCGCCGGTCACCCCAAATACACGATCACCGGCGGCCAGGTGCTGCTCGACGGCGTGGACCTGCTGGAGCTGTCGGTCGACGAGCGGGCCCGCGCGGGCCTGTTCCTGGCCATGCAGTACCCGGTCGAGGTCCCCGGCGTGTCGGTCTCGAACTTCCTGCGCTCGGCCGTCACCGCGGTCCGCGGCGAGGCGCCGAAGCTGCGCGAGTTCGCCAAGGACCTGAAGAACGGCATGGACGCGCTGTCCATCGACCCGGCCTTCGCCCAGCGCAACCTCAACGAGGGCTTCTCCGGCGGCGAGAAGAAGCGCCACGAGATCCTCCAGATGGAGCTGCTCAAGCCGAAGATCGCGGTGCTCGACGAGACCGACTCCGGCCTCGACGTCGACGCGCTGCGCGTGGTGTCGGAGGGCATCAACCGCTTCCGCGCCTCCGGCGAGACCGGCGTGCTCCTCATCACCCACTACACCCGCATCCTGCGCTACGTGAAGCCGGACTTCGTCCACGTCTTCGCGGCGGGCCGCATCGTCGAGGCGGGCGGGCCTGAACTGGCCGAGAAGCTCGAGGCCGAGGGCTACGAGCAGTACACGAAGGCATCTGCATGACTTCCATCAGCTTCGATGTGGAGAAGATCAGGAAGGATTTCCCGGTCTTCTCCCGCGAGCTGCCCGACGGGCGTCCGCTCGTCTATCTCGACTCGGGCAACTCCTCACAGAAGCCCAACCAGGTCATCGAGACCATGCGGGAGCACCTGGCGCTGCACTACAGCAACGTCGGGCGCGCCATGCACGTGCTGGGCGCCGAGTCCACCGACGCCTACGAGGGAGCCCGCGACAAGGTGGCGGGCTTCATCGGGGCGCCGGCACGCGAGGAAGTGGTCTTCACCAAGAACGCCTCCGAGGCGCTCAACCTGCTGGCCTACTCCTTCGGCAACCCCGCCAACACCGACCCCCGCTTCACGCTGGGGCCGGGCGACGAGATCGTCGTCTCGGAGATGGAGCACCACTCCAACATCGTGCCGTGGCAGCTGCTCGCACAGCGCACCGGCGCGAGGCTGAAGTGGTTCGGCGTCACCGGCGACGGCCGGCTCGACTACGACCCCGCGCTCATCACCGAGCGCACCAAGGTCGTCTCCATCGCCCACCAGTCCAACGTGCTCGGCACGATCAACCCGGTGGCCCAGGTGGCGCAGCGGGCTCACGAGGTGGGCGCGCTGCTCGCGCTCGACGCCTCCCAGTCCGTGCCGCACCACCGCACCGACGTGACCGCGCTGGGCGCTGACTTCGTGGCCTTCACCGGCCACAAGATGGTCGGCCCCTCGGGCATCGGCGTGCTGTGGGGGCGGGCCGAGCTGCTCGAGGCGATGCCGCCGTTCCTGGGCGGCGGCGAGATGATCGAGGCGGTCTGGATGGACCGCTCGACGTACGCGCCGATCCCGCACAAGTTCGAGGCGGGCACGCCGCCCATCGTCGAGGCCATCGGGCTCGGCGCGGCGGTCGACTACCTCACCGAGGTCGGCATGGACGCCATCGAGGAGCACGAGCGCGCCCTGACGGCCTACGCCCTGGAGGCGCTGCGCGAGCTGCCCGGGCTGCGCGTCATCGGCCCCGAGACGCTGGAGGAGCGCGGGGGCACGGTGTCGTTCACGCTGGAGGGCCTCCACCCGCACGACGTGGGGCAGATCCTGGACGACACGTTCGGGGTGGCCGTACGCGTCGGGCACCACTGCGCGCGGCCGCTGCACCTGCGTTTCGGAATACCGGCGACCACGCGGGCGTCTTTCTACCTGTACAACACCACGGGCGAGATCGACGCCCTGGTGCGCGGCCTCCATCACGTTCAGAAGGTGTTCGCATAGCCATGATCGGCGAGTCGATGTACCAGGAGCTGATCCTGGAACACTACAAGCACCCGCAGGGGCGGGGGCTGCGCGAGCCGTACGACGCCGAGGTTCACCACGTGAACCCGACGTGCGGCGACGAGATCACGCTCAGGGTCAAGGTGGACGACGCCGGCAAGATCCTCGACGTCTCCTACGACGGCCAGGGCTGCTCCATCAGCCAGGCCGCCGCCTCCGTGCTGCACGAGCTGGCCACCGGCTCGACGGTCGAGGAGACGCTGTCCGTGGTCGACGAGTTCACCAGGCTGATGCAGGGCCGTGGACAGGTGGAGGCCGACGAGGACGTCCTCGGCGACGCGGTCGCGTTCGCGGGCGTGGCCAAGTTCCCGGCGCGTGTCAAATGCGCGTTGCTTTCTTGGATGGCCTACAAGGATGCGGTTGTGAGGAGCGCTGCCCAATGAGCAAGCCAGTGGAGACGCCGACCGATTTCGACGGCGAGACGAGTGCCGAAGAAGTCATGGAGGCCCTCAAGGACGTCGTCGACCCCGAGCTCGGCATCAACGTCGTCGACCTGGGCCTGATCTACGGGCTCAACCTCGACCCGGCCGACGGCGGCAAGCCCGTCGCCACCATCGACATGACGCTGACCAGCGCCGCCTGCCCGCTGACCGACGTCATCGAGGACCAGGCGCATTCCGCGCTCGACGGCATGGTGTCCGACGTGAAGATCAACTGGGTCTGGCTGCCGCCGTGGGGCCCTGACAAGATCACTGACGAGGGGCGCGAGCAGCTCCGTATGCTAGGCTTCAACGTCTGATCTTTTCCGCTGTCACGGCTGGCGTAAAGCGTCAGCCGTTTCAGTGTGCAATAGCGTTTCCGGAAAGTCCGGGCGCGTCCCGGGGGAATATCCGATAACATCCCCGGCGTTGGTAACAGATATACCTGACGTCTCATCGCGCGTCTCGCACCGCCTGCGGCCGGTGCCTGGTATGTCCCCCCTCCTCTTCCCGCCCCCATGACGGCGGGTGCCCTTAACCTGTGCGGCCCCGCCGCATGCCTTGGCTCGTCCTTTCGCAGAAGTGACGTGCCACTTCGACGGAAAGGCACGACTTTCGTGACCATGCTTGACGCTGTCATGCCCACGCTCGACGACACCACGATCGAGCCGGGCCCGTCCGAATTCGAGCTGCTCGGCCTGCCGAAGCCGCTCGTCAACGGGCTGGCCAAGCTGGGCTTCGACAGCCCGTTCCCCATTCAGAGCGCGACGATCCCCGACGTGCTCGCCGGCCATGACGTGCTCGGCCGCGGCCAGACCGGCTCCGGCAAGACGCTCGCCTTCGGCCTGCCCACCATGGCCCGCATCGCCGGCGTGAAGCCCGCCCCGGGGCGGCCCCGCGCGATGATCCTCGTGCCCACCCGTGAGCTCGCGCTCCAGGTGCACGACGCCCTCGAGCCCCTCGGCCGCGGCCTCGGCCTGCGCATGAAGGTCGTCGTCGGCGGCATGTCGATGGGCAAGCAGATCGAGGCGCTGCGGCGCGGCGTCGACATCGTCATCGCCACCCCCGGCCGCCTCGGCGACCTCATCAGGCAGGGCGAGTGCTCGCTCGGCGACGTCGAGGTGAGCGTCCTCGACGAGGCCGACCACATGTGCGACCTCGGCTTCTTCCCGGTCGTCACCGACCTGCTCGCGCAGACCCCGTCCGACGGCCAGCGGCTGCTGTTCTCCGCCACGCTCGACGGCGACGTCGACAAGCTGGTGCAGCGCTTCCTGAAGAACCCCATCACCCACTCCGTGGCGCCCGCGACCTCCCCGGTCGACACCATGGAGCACCACGTCATGCAGGTGACGCGCGACGACAAGTTCGACGTCACGGCCGAGATCGCCAACCGCGAGGGCCGTACGATCATCTTCGTCCGCACCCAGCACGGCGTCGACCGGCTGTGCAAGCAGCTCGCCAGGGTCGGCGTCAAGGCCGGCGGCCTGCACGGCGGCAAGCGCCAGAACCAGCGCACCCGCATCCTGTCGGAGTTCCGCGAGGGCTCCGTCAATGTGCTGGTCTGCACCGACGTCGCCGCCCGCGGCATCCACGTCGACAACATCAGCCTGGTGCTGCACGTCGACCCGCCGCAGGACCACAAGAGCTACCTGCACCGGGGCGGCCGCACGGCGCGCGCCGGCGAGAAGGGCACCGTGGTGACGCTGGTGCTGCCCAACGAGCGCCGCTCCACCGACGCGCTCACCCGCAGGGCCGGCATCCACCCGTTCCGTCTCAAGGCCACGCCGGGCCACCCGCGCCTCGCCGAGGTGACCGGGGCCCGCACGCCGAGCGGCGAGTCCATCCCCGTGTGGGAGCCCGACGTGCGCAAGCCGCTGCGCCCGCGCCGCGACGGCGGCACCTCCGAGCGCCGTGGCCGCCGTGGGCGCCGCGACTTCGACGGTGAGCGCCGCCCGCGCCGCCACGAGGACGGCGAGCGGTCGTTCGGCGACGACCGGCGTCCGCGCCGTGAGTTCGACGGTGAGCGCAGGCCGCGCCGCGAGTTCGACGGCAACCGCGCGCCGCGCCGCCATGACGGCGACCGGCCGTTCAGCGCTCCGTCCGACGAGCGCCGCCCGCACCGGCACGGTGAGGGTGAGCGGCCGTTCGGGCGCTCGCAGGAGCCCCGCACGTTCAGCGACGATCGCCGGCGCGAGGGGCGCGGCGGCCGGGGCGGCTACCGCTCCGACGACCGCCCGCTGCGCCAGGACGACCGTGGCCCGCGTTACGGCTCCGACCGTGGCCGCCCGTTCTCGGGTGACCGCGACCGCGGCTACCGTTCCGACGACCGGCCCGCCGGTTACCGCTCCGACGACCGTCCTGGGGGCTACCGCTCCGGGCGTACCGACGAGCGCGGCAACGGCGGCTACCGCCGCAACTCCGGCCGCCGCTACGAGCGCTGACCGGTTGGGGTACCCGACCGGCCCCCGCCGCACCCCCGTGGTGCGGCGGGCGACGTGCTTTCCGCGTCCGCCCTTGAGGCCGCTGAGCAGGGCCGCTGGTGGCGCACGCCGCGCCGAGGAACGCGAGCAGGATGGCGCTGCCCGCCGGTTCGTCGGTTCGGGACGGGACGAAAGCAGCCGTCCGATGTGTCCGGACTCATGACCAGGTGATGACGGTCGTCTCGCGTGGCGGACGCCGGGCGGCGTCACCCCGTGACGCAGACTAGGCTTAGCAGGCACGCCAGCCGAACGACGAGAGAGACCATGAAGACCTTCGAAGAGCTGTTCGCCGAGCTGTCAGAGAAGGCCAGGACCCGGCCCGCGGGCTCGGGCACCGTGGCCGCGCTCGACGCCGGCGTCCATGCCATCGGCAAGAAGGTCGTCGAGGAGGCCGCCGAGAGCTGGATGGCGGCCGAATACGAGTCAGACGACAGGGCAGCGGAAGAGATCTCGCAGCTCCTCTACCACGTCCAGGTGCTCATGATCGCCAGAGGCATCGGCCTCGACCAGGTCTACAAGCATCTCTAGGGCGCCACGGCGCCCGGCCACCGCGGAGAGACCATGAGAGCGAGACACGTAAGGACCTGACATGCTGCGTCTGGCAGTACCGAACAAGGGCGCGCTCAGCGAGGGCGCCCAGAGCATGCTCAAAGAGGCCGGCTACCGGTCGCGCAGAGACAGCAAGGAGCTCGTCGTCGTCGACGAGGCCAACGGCTGCGAGCTGTTCTTCCTGCGTCCCCGAGACATCGCCGTCTACGTCGGCGAAGGCACCCTCGACGTCGGCATCACCGGCCGCGACATGCTGATCGACTCCGGCGCGCCGGTCGAGGAGATCATGCCGCTCGGCTTCGGCGGCTCCACCTTCCGGCTGGCCGCCGCGGCGGGGGCGATGACCTCGGTCGCCGACCTCGACGGCCGCCGCATCGCCACCGCCTATCCTGGCCTGCTCGACAAATATCTGTCCGACCAGGGCGTCGACGCCCGGGTCATCAAGCTCGACGGCGCCGTCGAGACCGCCATCAGGCTCGGCGTCGCCGACGCCATCGCCGACGTCGTCGAGACCGGCACCACGCTGCGCAACGTCGGGCTCGAGGTGTTCGGCGAGCCGATCATGCGTTCCGAGGCCGTGCTCATCAAGCGGCAGGGCGCGCCGGAGTCGCCCGGCGCGGGCCAGCTCGTCCGCCGCTTCCAGGGCGTCGTGCACGCCCGCGACTTCGTGATGATGGACTACGACATCCGCGCCGAGCGCATCGAGGAGGCCATCGCGCTCACCCCCGGCATGGAGGGGCCGACGGTCTCGCCGCTGCACCGCGAGGGCTGGGTCGCCGTGCGGGCCATGGTCCGCCGCAAGGGCCACCAGCAGGTGATGGACCAGCTCTGGGACATCGGCGCGCGGGCCATCCTGGTCACCGACATCTACGCCTGCCGCCTCTGATCTGACGAATGTCACGGCGAAGGCCGGAGGGAACGCACTGCTCGGCCCCTTGGCGCCCTTGGGCGGTGGGTCAGGTTCTGGCTGTCAGCTGTCTGATCAGGTCGGAGATGCGGACGATGCCCAGGCAGCGGTTCAGTTCGTCTGTTACCACCAGATCGTCGTAGACGCGGGTTGCGTCGCGGCCGGCGGCTTGCATGGCGGCGACGGCCGGAGTCGTGCGGGGGACCGTGCGTGGGGGGTCGGCCAGGCGGCGGGCGGGTTTGGAGCCGTGCAGGGCGTGGCCGTAGCGGGCGGCGATCGAGAGCAGGAAGCGGCTGCGGTCGAGGCTGCCCGTCGGGCGCTGGAACTCGTCCACCAGGATCACGCTGGTGATCGTCGGCTCATGGCCGAAGGCGGCCACCGCCTCCTCCGCCTTGGCCTCGGCGGGCAACGTCACTGCGGGCAGCAGCAGGTCCTGGACGCGGGGACCGAGCATCGCTGAGGTGGGGGGCTCGTCGGTGAGCGGTAGCGGGACACGTACCTTGCCGTCTGGGCCTGGAGCGAGCAGTGGGCCGTGCGCCAGCCGGACGCCCAGCCCGCGCATCACCGCCGCCTGCTGCTCCCGTTCCACGCCCGGCGCCATGACGTGTGCGCCGATGCCTCGTGCCAGCGTGACCACCGCCCGCGCCACCGCCGTCGCCCGGTGGTCCCCTGGGATGCGCGCCACCACCTCGGGGTCCAGGGCCAGCAGGTACGGGGCCGCGCCGGCCACCAGGTCCAGGCTCGGGCCCGCCGCGCCCATGTCCGCGAAGCCCAGCAGGTAGCCGATCGACCGCAGCCCGTCGATGCCCACCTTCAGCAGCGGCCGGTCCTGTTCGCGGCACGTACCGGTGAGGAGGAGGATCGCCTCGCGCGGATGCCGTCCCGCTCGCCGCAGCGCCTCGTGCAGCGGGGCCAGCGCGCCCGCGCCCGACAGCACCACCCCGATCGGCAGCTCCAGCACCATGGGCAGCGGCGTGGCGCGCAGGACACCGGAGGGGTCCACGACGGCGGAATGCGCGATGACGGCCCCGGTGTCGAGATCCACCAAGGGGCTGGTGAGCAGGGAGGACACGTAAGGAATGGTGGTCCTTTCGCAGCTCCCGCCAGAAGACCCGAAAAGGAGAATTCACCGGCATTTCGGTTGAGGTTCTCGGGGGCGGGGGAGAGCGACCGTCCCTCAAGGTCTCGCGGGTGGGAGCGCGAGGGACCGTTCCACGAGTCGGCGTCCCGCGCTGCTCCGGGTGGGGTGGTCGAGGGGATGGGGGTTGTTCGGTAAGGTTCGCGGCATGGGCGGGCGTCCGGCGAAGGGCGGCGGCCGGTGGGTCTGCGTGCCGCCGGAGCGCCTGCACCCGTGGATCGACGGGTTCGCCGGGCGCCATGGGCCCTTCTCGGCGAGCGGTGATGGCCGCGTCGTCCGGCTGGTGGCCGGCGATGGGGCGCTGGCCGAGTGCCAGGTGCCTTTTCCGCCCTTGGCGCCGCCTGGGCCGCCGCACGTCACTCGGCTGGTCGCCCATGCGCGGGCCGCGCGGCGGGTCGGAGTGTTCCTGGTGCGGCTCGGTGGGTACGCCGCCGGGGTCTTCCATGGGGACGAGCTGGTGGTGTCCAAGGTGGGGTCGCGGCTGGTGCAGGGGCGTACGGCGGCCGGGGGATGGTCGCAGCAGCGCTACGCCAGGCGGCGGGCGAACCAGGCGGCGCGGGTGTACGACGACGCCGTGGAGACGGCGGTGCGGGTGCTGACGCCGTGCCTGGGGGAGCTGGACGGGGTGGTGTTCGGCGGCGACAGGCGGGCCGTGGACGCGCTGCGGCAGGACCGGCGGCTCGCCCCGCTGCTGGCTCTGGAGCGGGAGCCGTTCCTGGTGGTGCCGGATCCGCGGCTGGCGGTGTTGCGGGAGGCGCCCGCGCAGTTCAGGGCCGTACGGATCCGCGTGGTCGATCCGGGGTGACCTCTCCATGGCTGAAGGCGGGGGTGTGGTCGGTGAGGTCCTTGACCGTCGGGTGCGGCGGTGGGTGCGGGGCCGCGTACCGACACCGTGACGATCTGCGCCGCGCCGGCGCGCGCGGCGAGGTCGATGACCGGACGGTACACTATACGGAATCGAATCGTCCACTTAGGAGCCGGTACGTGCGCGCCGACGCAAGACGGAACCTCGGCAAGATCATCACAGCCGCCGCCGAGGCCATCGCGGAGCGCGGCGTCAACGTCCCCATGGAGGTCATCGCCCGGCGCGCGGGCGTCGGCGTCGGCACCCTCTACCGGCGCTTCCCCGACCGCCACGCTTTGATCGCGGCCATCGGCGAGCACTACGTGCACACGATGACCGAGGCGCTCGACACCGCCACGGCGGACAACGGCGACGCGTGGAGCGCGATCCGCGCCTTCGTCTCATGGGCCTCCGAGCCGGGGCGCACCGCGCTGTCCACGACGCTCGCCGACCTGCCCGCCGAGGTGATCGTGGGGCGGGCCGAGTTCAGGCGGGCGCGGGAGGAGTGGGTGGAGCGGCTCGACCACCTCGTACGCCGGGCGCAGGCCGACGGCTCGATGCGGCCGGACGTCGGCGTGGACGACCTCGTCCACCTCCTGAACGTCTTCACCTGCCACCCCGACCATCTTCCGGCGCCCGTGGCCGCCGATCCGGGCCGGTACCTGGGGCTGATGCTCGACGGCATGAGGTCAGGCGTCCCGAACCCGTGAGCATGAAGCTCTTGAGACGATTCAATAGTTTGCCGCTATGATGAGCCGAGTTCTCGGTGAACCGCGTTCTGCGGCACACCGGACGACACCGGGTCACGCCTCTCGCCGGTGCGCCGCATCAGGCGGGCACCCAGGGGGCGCACCCGCACCTTCAGCAGCACGGCCTCGTGAGGATCGATGGCGACCACGAACATCAAGGAGGTCGCGCAGCTGGCGCGCGTCTCGGTCGGCACGGTGAGCAATGTGCTCAACCGCCCCGAGATCGTGTCCCCGGCCACCCGCGAACGCGTCTTCGAAGCGATCAAGAAACTCGGGTTCGTCCGCAACGAGGTGGCCCGCCACCTGCGGGCGGGCCGCAGCCGTACGGTCGGGCTGGTCGTCCTCGACGTCGCCAACCCGTTCTTCGTGGACGTCGCCACCGGCGCCGAGGCGGTCGCCGACGACCACGACACGATGGTGGTGCTCTGCAACAGCGCCGGCGACTCCGGCCGCGAGCGCCGCCACCTCGACCAGCTCGAACAGCAGCGGGTGATGGGCGTGCTCATCACGCCCGTCGAGGCCGAGCCGCCCTGGCTCGAAGAGCTCGTCGCCCGCGGCACGCCCGTCGTGCTCGTCGACAGTCCCGCCACCGGGCTGCAATGCTCGGTGGCCGTGGACGACCGGCTCGGCGGCCAGATCGCCGGCGCCCACCTCATCGAACGCGGGCACCGGCGCATCGTCTTCGTCGGCGGGCCGCCGAGCATCAAACAGGTGGCCGACCGGCAGGCCGGCGTGACCAGCGCCGTCGCCGCCGCCGGTGGGGCCGTCGAGCTGCTCACCGCCACCTCGCCCACCCTCACCGTGGCCGAGGGGCGGGCCATCGGCGAACGCGTCGCCGCCCTGCCCCCCTCCGAACGCCCCACCGCCGCCTTCTGCGCCAACGACATGATGGCGCTCGGGTTTCTGCAGGCCATGGCCTCTAACGGGCTGCGGGTGCCGGCCGACATGGCCATCATCGGCTACGACGACATCGACTTCGCCGCCGCGGCCGCCGTCCCCCTGTCCTCGGTCAGACAGCCCCGCGAGCTGCTCGGCCGCACCGCCATAGACCTGCTCCTGGAGGAGGTCTCGGAGCCCGAGGAACACCGCCACCGCCAGGTCATCTTCCAGCCCGACCTCGTCATCCGCGACTCCACCGCCCCCCACCGCCCCATCTGACCCGCGCCCCGCGCCCGCCCTTCGCGTCCGCGCCCTGTGCGCGTCCTTCGTGCTTCTCGCGCGTGATCTGGGTTGGTGCCCAGGCGCCGGGGGGATACGGGGCCGAAGTCGTGGGTGGCGGCTTCGGGGTGCGCCCTGAGCGGGCGGGTGAGCGGGGATGAACGATTCGGTCTCGGGGGTGCGGGTTGCAAGGGTTCGGGCCGGGCTGAGGATGGCTTCTGCCTGTGATTGGGAAATGTCGGATGTTTGCGTCATTGACTTTGAGTCGATTCAACACTAATTTCGCACCAACCGCCGTTCACTGCCTTGTAACTGGGCAGGAACCACGGTGCAACACTCCACCCCCGCATTCGTGCACGTGCCACGAGAAGGTGGTGCCGGATGAACCATCCCGCCATGTCGATCAGAATCCAAGCTGCCTGCTCAGAGCTCATCTGGGTGGTGCGGCTCAACCTGATGTGGCTCGTCTTCACCCTGGCGGGAGGCGTGGTGCTCGGGCTCGGGCCCGCCACCGTGGCCGCGTACACGCTGGCCCGGCGGCACGCAAGGAATGAATCGTTTCAGGCGTGGGTCGAATTCTGGGCCGCCTACCGGCGGGAGTTCGTCCGCGGCTCGCTGCTCGTCCTGCCGCCGGCGGTGCTCGCCGTCGTCCTGGTCGGCAACTACCTGTACTTCTCCGTCCTCGGCCAGGACGCGGGCGCGCTGCGGGTCACGACGTTCGTGGCGCTGCTGGCGCTGGCCGCCGTCGGGGCCTACGTCGGCCCGCTCTACACGCACTACGAGCTGCCGCTGTGGGCGTACATCCCGAAGGCGTCGCTGCTCGCGCTGACCCGGCCGGCCTCCACCGTGCTGCTGATGTTCGCGCTGTGGGCGATCGTCTACGCGACCTCGCAGTTCCCCGTCCTGGCGCCCCTGATCAGCATCGGCGCGTGGATCTCTGTCAACACCTGGCTCTGCCTGCGCTTCTTCGAGGAGAACGAGGCGCGCCTGCATTCGGAAGGAAACCCATGAGCGCATCCCGTAGTCGCTTCCTCGCTGGAGCGTTAGCGCTGACAACCGCCCTGGTGGCCTCCGCGTGCTCCGGCACCGGCGCCGGCGGCGGTGGAGGCCAGGCGGACGACGGCACGATCACGTTCATGACGCAGCTGTTCGGCACCGCCCCCGACCCCCAGGGTGAGCTGCACCAGGCGGTCGAGAAGTTCCTGGGCAAGAAGATCAAGGTCACCTGGGTGCCGAACGCCGAGTACTCGGAGAAGGTCAACGTCACCCTGGCCTCGGACAACCTGCCCGACGTCATGGTGGTCGACCCGAAGTCGCCGGCGTTCGGCAAGGCGGCGGAGGCCGGGGCGTTCTGGGACCTCACCGAGAAGATCAAGAACTATCCGAACCTCGTCGGTGACCCCAAGGTCCTGCTGAACTCCTCGATCAACGGCAAGGTGTACGGCATCTACCGCATCAGGCCGCAGCTCCGCTCCGCGGTGATGATCCGCAAGGACTGGCTGAAGAAGGTCGGCCTGGAGGCGCCCAAGACCACGGACGACCTCTACAAGATCGCCGAGGCGTTCACCAAGAAGGACCCGGACGGCAACGGCAAGGACGACACCTACGGCCTCATCATCCCGAAGTGGCCGGGCGTCACGTTCTCCGCCTCCAGCCCGTTCAACGTGATGGACGTCTGGTTCGGCGCACCGAACAACTGGGGCGAGCGCGACGGCAAGATCGTGCCGGAGTTCGACGTGCCCGAGTTCTTCGAGGCGAACCGCTTCATGAAGAAGATGATCGACGAGGGCCTGGTCAACCCGGACTGGAACACCCTCGACACCGCCAAGTGGAACGACCCGTTCGTCCAGGGCAAGGGCGGCATCATCATCGACGTCGACGTCCGCACGACGCAGCTGCTCGACCTGCTCAAGGAGCAGGACCCCGAGACGTACGGCGACAAGGTCCTGACGGTCGGCAACCTGGCCCGCCCCGACGGCAAGAAGTTCTCGCTGCCGTTCACCGGCTACAAGGACGTGCTGGCCATCTCCAAGCAGCGCATCCGCACCGAGGCCCAGCTGGACCAGCTGCTCACCACGCTGAACAAGCTGGCCACCAAGGAAGGCCAGGTGCTGCTGTCCAACGGCATCGAGGGCCGCAACTTCAAGGTCGAGGACGGCGTGGCCGTGCTCATCAACCAGGACGACCCGAAGGTCAAGCAGCTCCAGGACGACGTGGACAAGGCGTTCATCCAGCTCGGCACGCAGGCCAGCACGGGTGTCGGCGGCGTCGCCTACCCGCGGGTGCCGCCGGAGGAGCCATACCGCAAGGACCTCGAGGAGCGCGCGAAGCGCGTCGAGGAGGACCTGAAGACGGCCGTGTGGGACGTCAGCGCCCCGGTGGTCTCGCCGACGGCGGTGGAGAAGGGCGCGACGCTCAACCCGATCGTCACCGACGCCCGGGTCAAGTACCTCGCGGGCCAGATCAGCGAAGACCAGCTCAAGGCTGAGATCAAGCGCTGGTACGACAGCGGCGGCACGCAGATCGCCCAAGAGATCCAGGACCTGGTCTCCAAGCTCGGCCAGTGACGCAAGCAGGGAGGGGCCCGGCCGGGCCCCTCCCATGGAAAGGAGGCCGAGTGGCCACCGACCTGGCGACGCCACCGGTCAAGACGGCCAGGACGCCCGGGAGCCCGCCCGGCGTGGCCCGCCGGCTGTGGCGGTTCCGATGGTTGTACCTGATGCTCGTCCCCGGGCTGGTGTACTTCCTGGTCTTCAAGTACGTCCCGATGCGCGGCCTGCAGATCGCCTTCCAGGACTTCATCCCGTTCCTGGGCTACAACGGCAGTGAATGGGTGGGCTTCAAGCACTTCGCGGACCTGTTCACGGGGCCGGACTTCAACCGCCTGATGTACAACACGCTGTTCCTGGCGCTGCTGAACATCATCTTCGTCTTCCCGGCGCCGATCATCGTCGCGCTGATGCTGAACGAGCTGCGGATCAACATCCTCAAGCGTTCGGTGCAGTCGCTGATCTACATCCCGCACTTCCTGTCGTGGACGATCGTCGCGTCGCTGACGTACATCCTGTTCTCGGTGGACTACGGCGTGATCGCCGGCTGGATCCACGAGGTGGTCGGCGGCACCAAGGTCGACTATGTGGCGCAGCCCGAGTGGTTCAGGCCGGTCATCATCCTGCAGACGCTGTGGAAGACGACCGGGTGGACGACGATCATCTACCTGGCGGCGCTCGCGGGCGTGAACCACGACCTGTACGAGGCGGCCAGGATGGACGGCGCCGGCCGCTGGCGGCAGCTCTGGCACGTCACGCTGCCCGCCATCCGCCCGACCATCGTCGTCATGGCCATCCTCATGTCGGGCAACCTGCTCGACATGAGCTTCGAGCAGATCTGGCTCATGACCAACAACCTCAACCGCGCCACCGCCGACGTCTTCGACACCTTCGTCTACTACGTGGGCATCAACCAGGGCGCGTACAGCTACGCCACGGCCGTCGGCCTGTTCAAGGGCGTGGCGGGAGTCCTGCTGATCTTCGGTTCCAACTGGCTGGCCAAGCGCCTCGGCCAGCGGGGCCTGTTCTAGGAGCGCCGCATGTCCGTCAACCAGTACCGCTCCACGGGCAGCCGGATCTTCGACGCGATCAACATCATCCTGCTGACCGGGCTGGGTCTGATCACGCTCCTGCCGCTGCTGTACGTCCTCGCCGGCTCGTTCGCCTCGGAGTCGGAGATCGCCTCGCGGACGTTCTTCCTGTGGCCGCACAAGTTCGTCACCAGCACCTACGAGTACATCTTCGCCACCGACGTCTTCATCAGGGCACTGCTGACGACGGTCGGGGTGACGCTCGTCGGCACGGTCGTGCAGCTCATGCTGACGCTGACCATGGCGTACCCGCTGGCCAAGCGCTACCTGCCGGGCCGGGCGCTGGCGCTCAACCTGGTCATCTTCACGGTGGTGTTCAGCGGCGGCATCATTCCGACCTACCTGGTGGTCCGCGACCTGGGGCTGCTCAACAGCTACTGGGCGCTGATCCTGCCGCTCGCGATCAACCCGTTCTACCTGCTCATCGTCAAGAGCTTCTTCCAGGAGCTGCCGGAGGCGCTGGAGGAGGCGGCGCGCATCGACGGGTGCACCGAGATGGGCGTCTTCTTCAGGATCGTGCTGCCGCTGTCCAAGCCGATCATCGCCACGTTCTCGCTGTTCTACGCCGTGGGCATCTGGAACGACTACATGTCGCCGCTGCTCTACATCGACGACTCCAGCAAGTGGACGCTGCAGGTGCTGGTCCGCCAGCTCACCGGCGCGGACGCGCAGAACGCGCTGTCGGCCCTCGAGTCGGTCTTCTTCCCCACCCAGGGGCTGAAGTTCGCCGTCGTGGTCATCGCCACGCTGCCGATCCTGTGCTTCTACCCGTTCCTGCAGAAGCACTTCGTCAAGGGCGTGCTGATCGGGTCGGTCAAGGAATAGGGAAGGGAAGGACCTCACATGACCGAGCTGCGCTGGCTGGACCGGCCCGGCGACCAGGGAACGACCTGGGGAGTGCCCTGGCCGCGCGGCGCGGTCACGTCCGGCACGCCGTTCGCGCTGGCCGACGACCAGGGGCGCGCGGTGCCGGTGCAGAGCTGGGTGACCGCCACCTGGCCGGACGGCTCGATCAAGTGGTCGGCGCACACGATCGGGGCGGGAGAGTGCGCGCAGGCGTACCGGCTGGAGCAGGGACGCGAGCCGGCCGCCCCCGCGACACCCGTCACGGTCGCCCGCGAGGGCCGCGAGCTGGTGGTGAGCACCGGCGTGATCGCCTGGCGGATCGGCGGCGGCACGCTGGCCAGGTCGGTCACGCGCGCAGGCCGCGAGATCGCCAGGGACGTGCGCCTGGTCAGCCTGCGCCAGCGCGAGGCGGCGCCCGACGAGGGCGGCCACGTGGCCCGCGAGCGGGCGGCCGGCGTCGTCGAGAGCGTCACCGTCGAGCAGGACGGGCCGGTGCGCGCGGTCGTGCGGCTGGAGGGCAGGCACGGCGACTGGCTGCCGTTCACCGTGCGGCTCTACTTCCACGCCGGCGCCGAGCACGTACGGCTGATGCACACCTTCGTCTGGGACGGCGACCCCGACCACGACTTCCTGGCCGGGCTCGGGGTGCGCGCCGACGTGGTCATGCGCGACGAGCCGCACGACCGGCACGTCCGCCTGGCCGGCGCCACGGGCTTCCTCACCGAGGCGGTACGCGGGCTCACCGGCCTGCGCGTCGACCCGGGCGAGGCGGCCCGCCGCAACCAGGTCGAGGGCCGCCCCGCCGGGCCGCTCGCCCCCGGGGTGGCCACCCGGCTGCACCTCATCCCCACCTGGAGCGACTACACCCTCGACCAGGGCTCGGCCGACGGCTACACGCTGCGCAAGCGCACCAAGGACGGCCACGCCTGGGTGACGATCCCGTCGGGGACGCGCTCGGCCGGCTACGGCTACGTCGGCGGGGTGAGCGGCGGCCTCGGCTTCGGGCTGCGCGACTTCTGGCGCCTGCACCCCACCCGCCTCGACGTCAGGAACGCCGCCACCGATCTCGCCACCGCCACCGTCTGGCTCTGGTCGCCCTCCGCCCCGGCCATGGACCTGCGTTTCTACCACGACGGCATGGGCCAGGACACCTTCGCCGAGCAGCTCGAAGGGCTCGAGGTCACCTACGAGGACTATGAGCCCGGGTTCGGCGACCCGCGGGGCATCGCGCGTACGCATGAGCTGAGCCTGCGCTTCCACGAGAGCACGCCGGCCGCCGGGGAGCTGGCCGCGCACGCCGCCGCGATGAACGAGCCCGGCCTGCTGACCGCGAGCCCCGAGCGGATCCGCGAGGCGGGCGTGTTCGGCGTCTGGGAGCCGCCCGACCGCTCCACCCCCGCCCGCGCCGCCATCGAGGACCGCCTGGACTTCCTGTTCGACCTGTACGCCCGCGAACGCGAGCAGCGCCGCTGGTACGGCTTCTGGGACTACGGCGACGTCATGCACACCTACGACGCCGACCGGCACACCTGGCGTTACGACGTGGGCGGCTACGCCTGGGACAACTCCGAGCTGTCGCCCGATCTGTGGCTCTGGCTGCAGTATCTGCGCACCGGCAGGGCCGACGTCTTCCGCTTCGCCGAGGCGATGACCCGCCACACCGGCGAGGTGGACGTCTACCACCTCGGCAGGTGGCAGGGCATGGGCAGCAGGCACAACGTGCAGCACTGGGGCTGCAGCTGCAAGCAGGTGCGCATCTCCAACGCCGCCTACCGGCGCTTCCACTACTACCTGACCGCCGACGAGCGCACCGGCGACCTGCTGGACGAGCAGAGCGCGCCCGAGCGGACGTTCCTCGCCGTGGACCCGCTGCGCAAGGTGCGCGACGACGTCTACACGCCCGACCCTTCCGCCCTTTCCGTCGGGCTCGGCACCGACTGGGGCGCGCTCGCCGCCGCCTGGCTCACCCGCTGGGAGCGGCACGGCGACGAACGCGCCCGCGACCGGCTGCTCGGCACCATGGCCGGCATCGCCGCGATGCCGCGCCGTTTCCTGACCGGGGAGGGCCGGCTGGACCTGGAGACCGGCCGCTTCGACACCTCGCGCGACCAGATCTCGATCTCGCACCTGTCGTCGCTGTTCGGGCTGCCGGAGATCTGCGCCGAGCTGATCGGGCTCGGCCTGGACGTGCCCGGCTTCGAGGCGGCCTGGCTGGAGTACTGCCGCCTCTACCTCGCCACCCCCGAGCAGCAGGAGGCGGAGGTGGGCCGGCCGCTGACCGGGATCTCGCTGATCGAGGCGCACAGCAGGCTCACCGCGTACGCGGCGGCGCGCACGGGGGACGCGGGGCTCGCCGCCTGGGCGTGGCGCAAGTTCTTCACCGGCGAGGGCGACCAGCTCAACGACAACCCGCTGACCGAGCAGAAGGAGTGGGCGCTGACGACGGTGGACGGCCCGCGCGTGCCGCACGCGGTGCGCGAGGCGGCGTTCGTCAGCACCAACAGCGCGGCGCAGTACGGCCTGGCCGCGATCCACAACCTGGCCCTGATAGGGGAGCACCTGCCGGAGAAATAGCAGAGGTGGAGCCCCTGCTGGGGGCTCTACACTGATCGGTATGCATACTCCCGATTGACCGGCGTCGCACGCCCAATCCTCGTTTCCTAGCTCGGGAGTGTCCGGTCACATGATCATCGCCAATGATATCGAGCTGCGCGCGGGCGCGCGCCTGCTCATCGAAAAAGCCTCCTTCCGGGTCAACCCCGGTGACAAGATCGGGCTCGTCGGCCGCAACGGCGCGGGCAAGACCACGCTGACCAAAGTGCTGGCGGGCGAGGGGCTGCCCGCCGCAGGCACGGTGACGCGCACCGGCAGCGTGGGCTACCTCCCCCAGGACCCGCGCACCGGTGACCTGCAGGTGCTGGCCCGCGACCGCATCCTGTCGGCGCGCGGCCTCGACGAGGTCATCCGCGAGCTGCGCGAGGCGGAGCTGGCCATGTCCTCCGCCGACGACCGCACCAGGGAGAAGGCCGTGCGCCGCTACGGGCGGCTCGAAGACCAGATGCACGTGCTCGGCGGTTACGCGGCCGAGTCGGAGGCGGCCTCCATCGCCTCCAGCCTCGGTCTGCCCGACCGCGTGCTCGGTCAGCCGCTGCAAACGCTTTCCGGCGGTCAGCGGCGCCGGGTGGAATTGGCGCGAATTCTTTTCAGCGGGGCGGAAACTCTCCTTCTCGACGAGCCGACAAACCACCTAGATGCGGACTCAATCGGGTGGCTTCGTGATTTTTTGCGCAGTCATCAAGGTGGCTTGGTGATCATCAGTCACGACGTCGGCCTTCTTGAAGCCACGGTCAACAAGGTCCTCCACCTCGACGCCAACCGGGCCGCGATCGATCACTACAACGTCGGCTGGACGGCCTACCTCGCCCAGCGCGAGACCGACGAGAAGCGCAGGAAGCGCGAGCGCGCCAACGCCGAGAAACAGGCGGGCGCGCTGCTCGCGCAGGCCGACAAGATGCGCGCCAAGGCCACCAAGGCCAAGGCGGCCCAAGACATGATGCGCCGCGCGCACCGGCTGCTGGCGGGCACCGAGGAGGAGCGCAAGAACGACAAGGTGGCGAAGCTGCGCTTCCCCGACCCGCAGCCGTGCGGACGCACCCCGCTGACGGCGCAGGGGCTGTCGAAGTCGTACGGGTCGCTGGAGGTCTTCACCGACGTCGACGTGGCCATCGACCGAGGTCACAGGGTCGTCATCCTGGGCCTGAACGGCGCGGGCAAGACCACGCTGCTGCGCCTGCTGGGCGGCCTGGAAAAGCCCGACACCGGGGAGCTCAAGCCGGGGCACGGGCTCAAGATCGGTTATTACGCCCAGGAACACGAGACCCTTGACGCCGACCGTACGCTATTGGAGAACATGCGTTCGGCCGGTGGCGAGTTCACCGACACCGAGTTGCGCAAGGTGCTCGGATCGTTCCTGTTCACCGGCGACGACGTCGACAAGCCCGCCGGGGTGTTGTCCGGTGGCGAGAAGACCCGTCTCGCACTTGCGATCTTGGTGCTCTCCAGCGCTAATGTCCTGCTTCTCGACGAGCCCACGAACAACCTCGATCCTGTCAGCCGCGAGCAGGTTCTCAATGCTCTGAGGTCGTATTCAGGAGCAATCGTCCTAGTCACACACGACGAGGGTGCCGTTGACGCCCTGTCACCGGATAGGGTGATCTTGCTACCTGACGGAACTGAAGACGCATGGAGCGACGAATTTTCCGATCTTGTGGCACTCGCCTGATCTTAATTTGAGTGGGTACGGATCTTTTCCCGTGGAGTAGGTAGCCGATCCCGCTGAAATGACTGATCATGGCGGAGTAACGCTGCGGAAGTCCGGCACTACAGGAGGTACTCGTGGCCGAGACACTGAAGAAGGGCACCCGGGTCACCGGGGCCGACCGGGAAAAACTGGCCGGCGATCTCAAGAAGCGCTACGCCGCGGGTGAGAGCATCCGCGCCCTGGCCGCTTCGACCGGTCGGTCCTACGGGTTCATCCACCGCATCCTGAGCGAGTCCGGCGTGACTCTGCGCGGGCGCGGAGGGGCGACCCGAGGCAAGTCCAAGCGCTGACGGCCGCCTCGGAACGTGCGACCGCAGCCGCCCGTCCCAAGTCAGCCGGCGTCGCGCCCGAGCCAGAATCATATTCTGTAGGCTCGGGCGCGACGGTCAGCACTCCGGACATTCCGGAAGCGGAGGGAGCGGGCGATGGCGGAAGCGCAGGCGCGACAGCGCGGGGGGAATGCGGGTGACGGCTCCGCTGCGGCGGAGGACGGAGTCCGCTACGAGGTGGACGGTGAGATAGCGACGATCACGCTGGCCCGGCCGGACAAGCGCAACGCACAGACGTTCGCGACATGGTCGGCACTGGCTCGCATCGGCGAGAGCCTGCCCGAGCAGGTGCGCGTCGTCGTCGTGAAAGGTGAGGGACCGTCCTTCTCGGCAGGCATCGACCTGCGGATGTTCACACCTGAGGGGGTTCCTGGACAGGGCTCGTTCAGTACGGCGGTCAAGATCGGCGACGCCGGCTTCGAGCAGCGCATCAGACAGGCCCAAGCGGGGTTCCTGTGGTTGCGCCGCCCGGAGATCGTCTCCATCGCGGCGGTGCAGGGGCACGCGATCGGCGCGGGGTTCCAGCTCGCGCTCTCCTGCGACCTCCGGATCGTGGCCGAGGATGTCGCGTTCTGCATGAAAGAGCCCGCACTGGGACTGGTGCCCGACCTGACCGGGACGAAGCCCCTGGTCGACCTGGTCGGCCTGGCCAAGGCCATCGACATCTGCCTGACCGCCAGGACCGTGCACGCCGACGAGGCCATGCGCATCGGCCTCGCGGAGCAAGTGGTCGCCCGTGGCGACCTGGAGCAAGCGGTACAGGACAAGATCGCCCAGCTGCTGTCCACCAACAGGGACGCGGCCGCGGCGACGAAAAGGCTCCTCCAGGGCGCGAGCCACCGCACCCTGGAGGAGCAGAGTGTGGCCGAGGGCATCGAACAGGCCGCACGCATCAAGGCGCTCTTCGGCTGAAGCAGGCTCGGGAGCCGGACCCGCGATCGGGGTGGGGTCCGGCTGAGCCGGGGATCAGTGCCGGCTGAGCCGGTGATCAGGGTCGCCCCCGCTGACGTGCGTCGCCCGGCGGGGACGGCGGCGCCCCGGCGCGCTCTGAGCCGTTGTGAGGCGTTCTGAGGGGGCGAGGTGGCCCCGATGGTCCGGAGAGGCCGTCACGGGCGCTCAGCGGCACACAGAGCGGCGATCAGCCCCGGTTCACGGCGACCCGTCCAGGTTTGGATCCATCGGAAGGCGCGGGGAGGCGGGCCGGGGACTCGGGCAGTCGCGTCGCTGCTTCGCGCTCCGAAAAGCGCGGTGGTCGGGTTGCGCGGATCGCGAGGCGCGGGGGAGGGCCGGGCGGAGGCCCGGGTGCCGTGAGTGGGTTTCGGGGGTGGGTTTCGCGGTGAGCTGAGCGGGGAATCTCCGGGCGCCGCCGGAGCGCTGTCTTCCGCGGAAGAGGAGGGATCTGCCGGATGGCGATGATGGGTGGCGGCTTCGGGCCCCAGGTGTGGGCGTCCTTGCGGCGCGACGGCTCGGTCACCAAGCAGCGGCTGCGCCCCGGCATCGCGCGGCGCATCGCCGGCTACGCCCGTCCCTACACCCGGCAGATCGTCGCGTTCCTGCTGCTCGTCGTGGCCGGCGCGGTCATCGTGGTGGCCAACCCGCTGCTGATGAAGGCGATCATCGACGACGGCATCCTCGTCCAGCGCACCGGCGTGGTCATCTGGCTGGCGGTGGCGATCGCCGCGCTCGCGCTGGTCGACGCCGGGCTGACGCTGGTGCAGCGGTGGTTCTCCGCCCGCATCGGCGAGGGCCTCATCTACGACCTGCGCACCGAGGTGTTCGACCACGTGCAGCGCATGCCGGTGGCGTTCTTCATGCGCGCCCAGACCGGCGCGCTGGTCAGCCGGCTCAACACCGACGTGATCGGCGCCCAGCGCGCGCTGACCAGCACCCTGTCCTCGGTCGTCGCCAACGTGGTCAGCCTGATCCTGGTGCTGGGCGCGATGCTGGCGCTGTCGTGGCAGGTGACGCTGGTCGCGCTGGTGCTGCTGCCGATCTTCATCGTGCCCGCGAAATACGTCGGCCGCCGCATGTCGGCGCTGACCCGCGAGCAGATGCAGCTCGACGCCGAGATGAGCTCGGTCACCACCGAGCGTTTCAACGTGGCCGGCGCCACGGTCGCCAAGCTCTACGGCCGCCCCGAGGACGACGCCGCCATGTTCGGCGCCAGGGCCGCCAGGGTGCGCGACGTGGGCGTCACCGTCGCCATGTACGGCACGGTCTTCCGCGTCGCGCTCGGCCTCATCGCCGCCCTCGCCACCGCCCTGGTCTACGGCATCGGCGGAGTGCTGTCCGTCTCCGGCGCGTTCGAGCTCGGCACGCTGGTGGCGCTGGCCGCGCTGCTGATGCGCCTCTACGGCCCGCTGACCTCGCTGTCCAACGTGCACGTCGACGTGATGACCGCGCTGGTCAGCTTCGACCGCGTCTTCGAGATCCTCGACCTCAAGCCCATGGTGGCCGAGCGGCCGGATGCCGTGCGGGTGCCGGGCGGGCCGGTCACCATCGAGTTCGACGACGTGCACTTCCGCTACCCGGCCGCCGAGGACGTCTCGCTGGCCTCGCTGGAGTCGGTGGCCGGGCAGGACACCGGCCCCTCGCACCCGGTGCTCAAGGGCGTGTCGTTCACCGCCGAGCCCGGGCGGCTCATCGCCCTCGTCGGGCCGAGCGGCGCGGGCAAGACCACGATCACCTCGCTGGTGTCGCGGCTCTACGACGTCAACGAGGGCGCCGTACGCGTCAACGGCCTCGACGTACGCGACGCCACGCTCGCCTCGCTGCGTGACACCGTGGGCGTGGTGATGCAGGACCCCCACCTCTTCCACGACACGATCGAGGCCAACCTGCGTTACGCCAAGCCCGAGGCGAGCGAGGCGGAGATGTGGGAGGCGCTGCGGGCGGCGCAGATCGCCGACCTGGTCGCCGCCCTGCCCGACGGGCTGGAGACCGTGGTGGGCGATCGCGGCTACCGGCTGTCGGGCGGCGAGAAGCAGCGGCTCGCGCTGGCCAGGCTGCTGCTCAAGGCGCCGCGCGTGGTCGTGCTCGACGAGGCCACCGCGCACCTCGACTCCGAGTCGGAGGCGGCGGTGCAGGTGGCGCTGAAGACCGCGCTCGAAGGCCGCACCTCGCTGGTGATCGCGCACCGGCTGTCCACGATCAGGGAGGCCGACGAGATCCTCGTCGTCCAGGACGGCCGCATCGCCGAGCGGGGCAGGCACGAGACGCTGCTGGCCCGCGGCGGCCTCTACGCCGAGCTCTACCGCACCCAGTTCAGCTCCTCCGACAGCAACCCGGCCGCCTGACGCCTCTGGGGTCAGGAGGGCAGGTAGCCGAGGCGGGTGAGTTCCTTGGCGGCGACCTTTTCGACCAGCTCCAGGTGGTCGGGGGCGAGGGCGGTGCGCCAGGCGCCGACCTTCGGGACGGCGGGGTCGTACATGACGACCTTGGACACGCGCGTCTCCAGGAACTTCGCGAGCGTCGCGACCGCCTGCCGCGGCCTGCCGACCAGCTCCTCGTAGCGCAGCGTCAGCAGTTGCGTCGCGGGCAGGGTGCGGCGCAGCTCGGCGCTGACCCGGACCGCGCTGCGCCAGCGCAGCGCGCTCTTGCCCGCCGCCGGCATGGCCTTCCAGCGCTCCAGGTGCTCCTCCTTGGCGACGCCGAGGAACGCGCTGGGGAACTCGGTCCGCTCGGCCAGCATGGCCGGCCTGAACCAGGCCAGGCAGGCGGGGTCGGCCAGCATGCCGGCGACGGCGTCCCTGCCGTCGCGGATGAGCTGCACGAACCGGGCGTCGGGGAACGCCTGCAGCAGCACGGGAGCGCTGTAGAGCAGGTCGGGGCTGCCGTCTCCGAAGCGGGTGACGTCGGCGGCGCTGACGCATGGGCCCGCCCCGGTGACGCCGCCCGCGTCCCTGCACGGTTCGGCGCACTCGCCGCACGAGCGCGGCAGCACCTGCCACGACTCGGCCAGGGCGTCGCGCAGCACGCGGACGGAGCCGGGCGTCGCGGCGAGCGACGGCTTGCGGGCGAAGGCGTGGACCACGTGCGCCACGCTCGCGCGGCCCATCGTCACGTGGAAGCCGGGGGACCGTTTGAGGGCGCGGGCGAGCAGGTCTGCACCGGAATGCGGCGCTCCGAGCAGGAAGACCGGCCGGCGGACCTTGATGCCGTTGACCACGAGGATGTGGGGCGGAAGTCGCATACAGCAGCCAAGTGTGACACCGTTTGCCAGGTGAACGCGCCATCCTCAGTGTCGGTGCTCACCGGAGCGGGTGTGTCCACCGATTCCGGCATCCCCGACTTCCGGGGGCCGCAGGGCGTGTGGACGAAGAACCCGCGCGCCGAGGCCGACGCGACGATCGACCGCTATCTCGCCGACCCCGAGGTCAGGCGGGCGAGCTGGCGTTCCAGGCGCGATTCGCCGGCCTGGCGGGCGCAGCCGAACGCCGCCCACCAGGCGCTGGTCGAGCTCGAGCACGCCGGGCTGCTGCGCGCGCTCATCACGCAGAACATCGACGAGCTGCACCAGCGCGCCGGTTCGTCGCCGGAGAAGCTCATCGAGCTGCACGGCACCATGCGCCGCGCCGAGTGCCTCTCCTGTGACCTGATCACGCCGATGGAAGAAGTGCTGGCCAGGGTGGACGCGGGCGAGGACGACCCGCCGTGCCCGCGCTGCGGCGGCATCCAGAAGGCGAACACGATCTCGTTCGGGCAGTCGCTCAAGCCGGAGGTGCTGGGCGCGGCGCTCGACGCGGCCCGTACGTGCGAGCTGTTCCTCGCGGCCGGCACGTCGCTGACCGTGCACCCGGCCGCCGGGCTGTGCGGCGAGGCGCTCGACGCGGGCGCCCGGCTGGTGATCGTGAACGCCGAGCCGACCCCCTACGACCCCTTCGCCGACCGGGTCATCAACGAGCCGATCGGCCAGGCACTACCCGCGCTCGTCAAGGAGTTGATCGATGCGGCAAGGTGACACCGTCGCCATCGTCTCGCCGTCAGGACCGCCCGATCCGGAGCTGCTGCGCCGCGGCGTCGAGCGGCTGGAGGGCCTGGGCCTGAAGGTCGTGGTCGGGGCGCACGCGCTCGACCGGCAGGACCTCGACTACCTGGCGGGCGCCGACGCCGCCAGGGCGGCCGACCTGCAGGAAGCCTGGTGCGACCCGGCCGTCTCGGCGGTCTTCTGCTGCCGCGGCGGCTACGGCGCAGGCCGGCTGCTGGAACTGCTCGACTGGGACGCCATGCGGGCGGCAGGGCGGGCGGCAGGGCGGGCGGCAGGGCGGGCTGCGGGGCAGGCGGCAGGGCGGGCTGCCGGGCCCAAGACGCTGCTCGGGTCGAGCGACATCACGGCGCTGCACAACGCGTTCGCGATCGAGCTGGACGTGCCGACCCTGCACGGGCCGATGATCGCCTGCGACGTGATCGCCGGCGACGACGATGGGCCCGAGCCGCTGACCTGGGAGAGCCTGCGCGAGGCGCTGTTCGGGCCGGACGAGGCGGTGACGCCGGTCGCCGGCGACCGGGTGCTGGCGCCCGGGCGCGCGGAGGGCGTGGTACGCGGCGGTAATCTGTCGTTGCTCGCCTCGATGTGCGGCACCCGGTGGCAGCCGTCGTTCGCCGACGGGATCGCGTTCCTCGAGGACGTCGGGGAGGAGCCGTACCGCATCGACCGCATGCTCACGCAGCTGCTGCAGGCGGGCGCGTTCGACGGCGTGCGGGGCATCGCGCTCGGCTCGTGGGTGGGCTGCGGCGACCCCTACCCGGTGCTCGAAGACCGGCTGCGCCCGCTGGGAGTGCCCATTGTCGCCGGGTTGCCGGTGGGACACGGGACACCGCAGATGAGTGTGTGGTTTGGGGCACTTGGTGTTATCGATACCGAATCGTGCTCCCTGACTGGCTCGTGGGGAATCGGAGAGCAGGCAAGGTAGAGGGACGAATCCGACAGAAAGGGACACAGCGGCGTGAATTGGTACGAGCGTGACCGCGAGGCCCCGCGCCGTCCGGTCGAGGACGTCGATCTCGACTCGCTGCTGGCCCTCGTCGCGGAGTCCCTCGGATACTCCTTCGCCTTCTCCGGCGACGGCTCCCTCCTCACCCTTGACCGTGCCGGGCAGCCCACCCCCGAGCTGGTCGTCAGGCTGACCGGGCTGCGCCGCGAGGCCGCGCGCCGGGCCAGGGAGGACTGGCCGGTGCTGGTCTCCGAGCACCTGGCGCACGCCGTCGCCACCGCCGGCGAGCGCGTTGACGTGACCGACCTGGAGCAGGCCGGGCCGCTGCTGCGGATCAGGGTCGAGTCGGTGGACGCGGTGCCCGACCTGACCCGCGTCGTCGGCCGCCATCTCAACGCCGACCTGGTCGAGCTGCTCACCGTGGGCGCGCGGCTGGTCAGGCCGGAGGAGTCGGGCTGCTGGCCGGTCTCCGGCGGGCAGGCGCTCGACCGGGCGGTGGCCAACGTGCGCAGGCACGGCTCGCTGACGTCCGAGAACATCGCGCTGTCCGGCACCCCGATCATCCGGCTGACCGCCGAGAGCCCGTCGGCCGCCACCCACCTGCGCTGGCTGCAGGAGCACCTGACCGTGCCCGCCGACGGGGTGCTCGTGGTGCTGCCCGACCCGTACACGCTGCTCGTGCACCCCGTGGACGGGATCGGCGTGGTACGCGCGCTCGAACGGCTGCGCGTGCACGCCGTCCGCACCGACGGTCTCAGCCCGCAGGTCTACTGGTGGCACGACGGGCAGCTCACGCTGATCAGGGCCGACATCGTCGCCCAGGACGGGCAGACCAGGCTGGTCGTGGCGCCGCCGCCCGAGTTCGCGCGCGTGCTGGCCCGGCTCGCGGTCTGAGACCCGCGGTCTGACCCGCGGTCTCAGACCGGGCGCCGGGCCAGCGCTCAGCTCATGCCGACGTAGTCCCGCAGGTGGACGGCCGTGAGCGAGGTGCCGGTGGCGACCAGCTCGCCCGGCGTCCCGGCGAAGACCACCTGACCGCCGTCGTGACCGGCCCCGGGCCCGAGGTCCACGATCCAGTCGGCGTGCGCCATGACCGCCTGGTGGTGCTCGATCACGATGACCGAGTTGCCGTCGTCCACCAGCCGGTCGAGCAGCGACAGCAGCTGGTCGACGTCGGCCAGGTGCAGGCCGGTGGTGGGCTCGTCCAGCACGTACGTGGTGCCGTTCTTGGCCATGTTGATGGCCAGCTTGAGCCGCTGCCGCTCGCCGCCCGACAGCGTCGTGAGCGGCTGCCCCAGCCCGAGGTAGCCGAGCCCCACGGCCACCAGCCGGTCGAGGATGACGCCCGCCTGCCCCTTCGGGAAGAACGTCCTGGCCTCGGCGATCGGCATCTCCAGCACCTCGCTGATGTTCTTGCCGTGCAGCCGGTACGTCAGCACCTCCGGCGTGAACCGCCGGCCCTCGCACCGCTCGCACACCGAGGCCACCCCGGCCATCATCGCGAGGTCGGTGTAGATGAGGCCGATGCCCTTGCAGGCCGGGCAGGCGCCCTCGGAGTTGGCGCTGAACAGGCCCGGCTTGACCCCGTTGGCCTTGGCGAACGCCGCCCTGATCGGGTCGAGCACCCCGGTGTAGGTGGCCGGGTTGCTCCGGCGCGAGCCGCGGATCTGCGACTGGTCGGCCACCACCACGCCGTCGCGGCCCGCGACGTAGCCGTGGATGAGCGAGCTCTTGCCCGATCCGGCGACGCCGGTGACCACGGTGAGCACGCCGAGCGGGAGGTCCACGCTCACGTCGCGCAGGTTGTGCAGGGTGGCGTTCCTGATCGGCAGCTGCCCCGTGGGCTTGCGCACCTCCTCGCGCAGGCCCACCCGGTGGTCGAGGTAGCGGCCGGTGAGCGTGCCCGAGGCGCGCAGGCCCGCGAGGTCGCCCTGGTAGCAGATCTCGCCGCCGGCGGTGCCCGCCCCCGGGCCGAGGTCCACCACATGGTCGGCGATCGCGATCAGCTCGGGCTTGTGCTCGACGACGAGCACCGTGTTGCCCTTGTCGCGCAGTTGCAGCAGCAGGCTGTTCATCCGCTGGATGTCGTGCGGGTGCAGCCCGGCGGTCGGCTCGTCGAAGACGTACGTGACGTCGGTGAGGCTGGAGTTGAGGTGCCGCACCATCTTGACCCGCTGGGCCTCGCCGCCCGACAGCGTGCCGGACTCGCGGTCGAGGCTGAGGTAGCCGAGCCCGATGCCGACCAGGGAGTCGAGCGTGGACAGCAGCCCTTCGAGCACCGGCCCGACCGAGGGGTCGCCGATGCCGCGGACGAACGCCGCCAGGTCGTCGATCTGCATGGCCGACAGGTCGGTGATGCCGCGGCCCTGCACGCGGGCCGAGCGGGCGGCCTCGTTGAGGCGGGTGCCGCCGCACGAGGGGCAGGTCGCGAGCTTGATCGCCCGGTCGGCGAACGCGCGTGCCGCCGTCTGCATCGACTCGCGGTCCTTGCCGAGGTACGACTTGCGCACCTTCAGCATCAGGCCCTCGTAGGTGAAGTTGTTGGTGCCGTACTTCAGCTTGCTCGCCGGCTTGTACAGCAGGTCCTGCCACTGCTGTTCGGTGAAGTCCTTCAGCTTCGTGCCAGGGTCGAACAGCCCTGAGCCGGCCACGACCTGCCACTGCCAGCTCCCGACCGGGAAGCCGGGGATCTTGATGGCGCCGTCGTCGAGCGACAGCTCACGGTCGACCAGCTCGTCCACGTCGATCTCGGACGCCTTGCCGAGGCCCTCGCACTCGGGGCACATGCCCTCGGCCCGGTTGAAGCTGAAGGCGTAGGCGGGGCCGACGTACGGGCTGCCGATGCGGCTGAAGAGGATGCGCAGCATGGTGTGGGCGTCGGTGACGGTGCCCACGGTGGAGCGCGAGTTGGCCCCCATGCGCTCCTGGTCGACGATGATCGCCGCGCTGAGGTTGTGCAGCGCGTCGATGTCGGGCCGGCCGAGGCTCGGCATGAACGACTGGATGTACGCGGTGTACGTCTCGTCGATCAACCGGCGGGACTCCGCGGCGATCGTGTCGAAGACGAGCGAGGACTTCCCGGAACCGGACACGCCGGTGAACACGGTGAGCCGCCGCTTGGGGACGTCGAGGGAGACGCCCTTGAGGTTGTTCTCCCTGGCGCCGCGGACCTGGATGTGGTCGTGACTGTCCGCCGCCGTGTGATCAGCGCTGTGATCAGCGCTGATCACAGCGCTGGGGTCGATGCTTGCCTCGGGGAGCACGATATCCTTTCGTCATCGGCCGATTGTTTATGCTGTAAGGAAATTTGGCCGAGACAGCTTACACCGGCCCGCCGGTGCTCTCGTACGGGCCGGGTCTGGCAGGATTCGTGCGCTACGCCGAGAGCGGGTTGACGTGGCGGTGGTGCACCCCGATCACCGGGATCTCGTGCAGGCTGCCGGAGTACAGGAACTGCGTCATGCCGATGAGCAGCCGCCGCACGTCCTCCTGCGGGCGGACGACCAGGCGCAGGAACCGGCTCGTGGTGCCCAGCTTGTTGCCGCACTCGCGGACGTACACGCCGTGCTCGGTCAGCAGGTGGTCGCGCAGCGGCACCCCGTCGTGCCCCGGCGGCAGCTTGACCAGCAGGAAGTTGCCCTGCGAGGCGTACACCGACAGCCCCGGCATGGTGCTGAGCTGCTGGAACATCGCCCGCCTGTCGTTGCCCAGCCGCCTGAGGCTGTCCTGGTACTCGTTCATGAACTCCCGCATCATGAACACCACGACCTCGGCGAAGGAGTTCAGGTTCCACTTGGGCAGCGCGTCCCGTACGCGGGCGGCCAGCGCCGGGTTGGCCACCATGTAGCCGAAGCGGATGCCGTGCAGGCCGAAGTTCTTGCCCAGGCTGCGCAGCACGATCACGTTCGGCCGCACCGCCGCCTCCGCCGCCACCCCCGGGTACGGCTCGGCGTCCACGAACTCGCCGAACGACTCGTCCACGATCACCAGGTCGAGGTCGATGAGCTGGTCGAGCAGGTACAGGACCTGATGCTTGGGCAGGTAGCCGCCGTCGGGGTTGTTCGGGTTGCAGATCACCGCCACCCGTGAGCCGCGCATGCGGATGAACGACACGAAGTCGTCCACGTCGAGCGTGAAATTGCGGCTCTCCTGCAACGGGTACATGTCCACCCGCTTGCCGGTCTCCAGCGGCTGGTCGGTCCAGCGGCCGAAGGTGGGGATGGGCACCGCCAGGCTCTCGCGGACCAGCAGGTGGTCGATCCAGGTGATCAGCTCCGTGGAGCCGTTGCCCATCGCGACCGTCTTGGGGTGCAGACCGAGCGTGGCGCACAACTCCTCGGTGATCGTCCCTGCGTCGCTGGGATAGAACTTCAGGATCGTCTCCAGGTTCCTCCCGAGGTGCTCGAATATGTCCGGCGTGGGGAAGTACGGATTGCAGGGGATGCAGAAGTCCACCGGGGCGCGCTCTCCCGCCGAGCCGCGCATGAGTGAGAAGTACGACGGGCTGTGCGCTTGGGCCCGCAAGAGACTGAGCTCCACGACACCTCCATGGACCACGTGTCCGATGTGTGGAGGTACGCGCCGATAAGGGACGCGGTTCAGGGGGTTTCCCGGTGTGATCTTCTTCACGGCGGGATCGACGGCGGGCCCATCCGGCGCAGCGTCAGGACGGCGACGTCGTCGCGGACGTCGCCGCCCGTGAACTCCTGCAGGTCGGCGCCCAGCGCGCGGCCGAGCGGCGCGGGCGGGTCCGGCGCCCACGCGCGCAGCCGCTCCTCCAGCGGGTAGAACGCGCCGCGCGGGTCACGTGCCTCGGTCACCCCGTCGGTGCACAGCAGCAGCGTCGCGCCCAGCGGGAAGGCGAACCGCATGCCGTGGCGGGGCGTCGCCGTCAGCGACGCGAGCCCGAGCGGCAGAGCGGGCTCGCCCAGGTCCACCTGGTACGCCTCGCCGTCGTGCAGCACGAAAGGGGCGATGTGGCCGCAGTTGATCGCCTCCACCTCCGTGTCTCCGGCGATGTCCAGCACGAGGGCCGTGACCAGCCGCTCGGGCTCGCCGGTCATGGCGGCGAACACGTTCTGCCGCACCACCGTCGTCTCCAGGGCGGCCACGACGCCGGTCAGTGTGTCCTCGCGGTAGGCGGCCTCCCTGAACGAGCCCAGCACGGCCAGCGCCGTGCCGATCGCGGGCAGGCCCTTGCCCTGGACGTCCGCGATCAGCACCCGGGTGCCGTGGCGGGACACGGCGACGTCGTACACGTCGCCGCCGACCAGGGCGTCCTCCTCGATCGGGTGGTAGAGGCCGTCCACGGCGACCTCGGCCGTACGCAGGGGGAGCGGGCGCACGATGAGCCGCTGCAACGCCGAGGCCGCCGACCGCAGCCGGTGCACCTCCTCCTCACGGCGTACGCGGTAACGGCAGCCGAGCACGCTCACCACGCCGAAGATCGTGGTGAACCCGGCCGCGAGCAGCAGGTCGTCGAGCTGCGCGCTCAGGTAGGCGCCGGTGCCGACCTCCACCAGCACCACCCAGACGGACGCGGCGATCGTCTGCTTCACGTCGCCGAGGCCCGACATGATGGCCGGCAGGAAGATCAGCAGCGGGTACAGCCTGATGGCCGTGCCCGTGGTCAGGTCGAGTGCGATCACCACGGCGGTGACGAGGAACAGCCCCGCCAGGAACAGCGGCGTCCACAGCTGGCGCCCCCCGCTCGGCACCCGGCTCGCCCTGCTGCCGCGCCCGCCGCCGACCGGCCTCCCGCGCCTCCGCCGCGCCTGTCCCGTCATTGTCTCCCGCACCCCCCATGTCACCTTCTATCAGGCGGTTTCGCCTGCCCGGCCCGCGGCGCGCTTCCTTGACCCCACCTTGCCCCGCGCGGGTAAATGAGAGTTATTCGCACGGGCGTATTCACGCGTTTATCCGACCGGCCGCGTACGTTGTTCCGCGCCGCTCGCCCGCGTATTCAATGGCGGGAAAACGACGGCCTGGCAAGGCCGTCCTTAATGCTTTTCCGGGTCGTTTCAGGTGGTGGATGTGTGTGGATCGTTGACTCTGTGTGCGGGAAGGATAGGCCCAGCGGCTACGGAAAGTAAACAGTCGCGTCCTGTTTGGAGTGGTTTGCTGGCATTGTTGGGTATCTCCGGCGTGAGGGACGAGAGGGTGTCGCTGATTCTCATTTTCTTTTCCTGGCCAAACGCATTGACAGAAATAAATGATCTTGTAAGCATCTGAGTTGAGACGCGGTGCGGCGGTGAATTCATGTCAGGAAAGGGAGCGGTCCATATGGACATCGAGCACGACTGGACCCTGCTGCCGGCCGTGGTCGTCCGCAGCGCCGGATTTCCGTGGGAGCTGGTGCTGTCACTCGCCTACCTCAGGGCGGCGGAGGCGGCCGCGGTGGTCGTACAACTGGAGCGCAAGGCACTCGACCTGCTCGCCGACGCTCCCGCCCACGCGACAGGCCCCCGCCCGGCCGGCGCACCCGACCGCCGGGCGGGCACGGGTCCAGGAGCGGGTGCGGAGACGGGGCGGACATCGCGCGGGCTGCGGGGGCGCCTGCGCGACCTGCGGCCGTTGCCGTCCGGGGCCGTCGTCTCCGGCGCCGCCGGCGCGGGCAACTGGGTGCTGGCCTGGAACGAGGTCACCGGCATGCTGGAGCGCGCCAAGCTCACGCTCACCGCGCTCGTCGGCGGTGACGCCGCCCTCACCAGGGCGGCCGTGTCCCGGCTCACCGCCGACGAACGCTTCCTCGACGCGCTCGTCTGCTCCGCGCCCGCCCTCTACCGCGACCTGCGCCACGGCGCCAAGGGCGGCAGGACCCGCCGGGAGCTGGCCGCCCACCTGCAGCGGCTGGCCACCTCGTGCGAGACGGACGGCTGCTACGGCCCGCTCAACTACGGCGCCGTCCGGCCCGGCCCCTCCGGCCACACCTGGAAGGGGCACCGGGTCTACCGGCAGCGGGTGGCGTACCCGGCCGGGCGCGTGAACGAGGCGCTCCAGCAGCGCGTCCTCGCCGACCCCGCGCTGGTGCCCGGCCTGGTGCCGCGCCGCAGGACCCTGGTGGGCGAGGTACGCGAGGGGGCCGCCTTCAGTGGCCACTGCGACGGCGCCCGTACGCTCGCCGAGATCGCCGCCGCGACGGGCACCGGCATGGAACGCGCGGCCGCGGCGCTCACCGTCGCGGTCCGCCGCGGCCTGCTCACCCACGACCTGTGCCCGCCCGCCGGCGTCGCCGACCCCTTCGCCTGGCTCCGCGACCGCCTCACCACCCGCGGCATCCCCCTCGCCGACGGCGACGGTCCCACCCATGAGCTGCCCGCGGATGACGGCGACACCGCACCGCGCAGGGAGCGGGTGCAGCCGCCGGGGCCCTGCGAGTGCGGGCTGACGCCGCACCCCGCTCACCCGGACTCCTTTCCTCCCGGCAGGGCAGGGCGACGACCCTCCACCGTCCGTGACGACCTCACCGGGCACGGGGGTGCCGGTGAAGCCGAGGGCGGCTCCGAAGGTGGGCCCGCTGCCGCGCCTGGAGGCCGGATCCGGGGCGGGGTGGGGCGGGCGGAGGGCCTCGGGGGGAGGCCGGTGGGGGAGGCCGGGGGTGGAGCGTCGGGGGCGTCCAGGCGGGGGTTCGTGGCCCCCGCGGGCGTGCCCGTGCAGCGCGGGCCGAGGGGCGCCGGCCAGGCGTCCGGGCCCGAGCTGCCGGTGGGGCGGCGGGTCGGGGAGATCAGCGAGTTGCTCGCGCAATATCCCGCCGCCTCACCCGACGTGAAGCTCGCCGTGCAGCGCAGGATCGAGGCGCTGGCGGGCGCCGGCGGGCACCGCGACGGCCGGGTGACGGTGCACGAGGCCGCCGCCGGCACGCTGCGGGTCGGCGTCGGCGACGCGCTGGCCGCCGACCTGCGGGAGCGGGTGCCGAGGGTGCTCGACCTGCTGGCCGAGGAGGCCGAGCTGACCCGGCTGCGCACCAACCGGCTGCTGGCCGGGCGGCTCGGGCCCGGCACGTACGCGCTGTCGGACGCCCTGCGCATGACCGGCGACCTGGAGATCGACCACGGCGACCGGCTGCCCGCCCGCATCGCGGAGCTGGTCCGCGCCGCGAGGCCGGGCACCGCCGAGCTGAACCTCGCGGGCCTGCTCGACGAGCCCGCCCCGCCGGCCGCGCCCGTGCTGTGCTCGGCGGACGTGATGGTGGCCGCGCCGTCGCTGGAGGCGTACGAGCCGGGCGTCACCCCGCTGGTGCTCACCGCCCTGCACGACGGGGTGCTGCTCACGCCGTGGGCGCTGCAGTTCCACGACGACGAGGCCGCCTGCCTGGCCGAGCGCGACGCGCAGGTGCGGCGGGCGCTGTCGGGGTTCACGGTGCTGAACGTCGTCTCCCGCCCCGAGCGCGGCGTGCCCAGGCCGGAGCTGCCCGGCCCCGTGCTCGAGCTCGGCGGCGCGACGGCGGGCGAGGACCGGCGCAGGCTCGGCCTCGACGAGCTGTACGTGCACAGCGACGGCCACCGCGCCGTCCTGCACGCCAAGGGGTTCGAGGAGCCGCTGCTGTTCCACGACGGCGAGCACGACACGGCGCTGCACACGGCGCTCGCCCTGCCCAGGCTCCGGCTGCCGAGGCTCGGCGACCTGCCCCGCATGCCTAGGCTGACCTGGGACAACGTGGTCCTGGCCGGGCGGCGCTGGCACGTCAGCGGCGCCGCGTTCGAGGGGTTCGGGCAGGCGGGCGGCGACGGCGACCTGCTGGTGGCGATGGCCCGGCTGCGGGAGGCGTACGAGCTGCCCGTCGTGTTCTTCGCCGCCACCGCCCGCGAGCGCGTCTACGTCGACACCCGCTCGCCCGCCCTCCTCGAAGGGCTTGCCCGCCTGGCCGCGGGCGGCGGCGGCGTCACGGTGAGCGAGGTGCTGCCGGGCCCCGAGGGGTGCTGGCTGCGCGACGGCGAGCACCGGTTCGCGGCCGAGCTGCGCTGCGTCTACCTGCGCCCGGCCGGGGGAGAGCGCCGCCCCTCCGGTACGAGCGCCCGCCGCGCGCCCGCACCGGCCCCGAAGCCGGTCAAGCGCCTGTTCGGCAGGATGGCCGCGCACCCCTACCCCTGGCCCGGCGAGACCACCCGCCAGAGCCGCTGAGCCCCGCGCCCGGGATAAACCGGTTGCGCCCCGCCGGGCGCGCCTGGTGTACTCCCGGGCGTTGACCGCCCGTCGAAGGAGGAGGCCCACGATGCGCGAAGCGTCCGTGATCCCTCAGCTCACCGAATCCTCCGACGCAAAGGGCATGACGCTTCTTGACTCCCTCCGCACCCGGGAATCCCTCACCTGACACCTCTTCCGTCCTCCGCCTGCTCCTGCCGTCCTGGCGGGCCGCGCCCGCGCTGATCGGCGCGGTGTCCGCCGCGACCGCGCTGCCTCTGGCGGCGCCGCAGGTCACCCGGTGGTTCGTCGATGACGCGATGCGCGGCGCGAGCATCCGCCACCTCACGCTGATCGCCGCCGGCTACCTCGTGCTCGCCGTCGCCGGCCAGGCGGCGCGCACCATCACCGCGTGGCTCGCGGGCCGGCTCGCCTGGGACGGCTCCAACCGCCTGCGCGAACGCCTCACCGGCCACGCGCTCCACCTCGACCTGGCCTTCCACGGCCGGCACACGCCCGGCGAGCTGATCGAGCGGGTCGACGGCGACGTGGTGGCCGTCGCCGACTTCGTCGTCGCGTTCCTGCTCGACGTCGTGGCCGGCGTCCTGCTGCTGGCCGGCGTGGTCGTCGCCGTACTCCTCGTGGACTGGCGGATCGGGCTGGCGCTGCTGGCGTACTGCCTGGTCATCGGGTACGGCATGGCACGCGCCCAGCGGCTGGCCGTGCCGTCGGCGGCCCGGTCGCGGGCCGCGAGCGCCGCGCTGTTCGGCGCGCTGGAAGAGCGGCTGGCCGGCGCAGAGGACCTGCGGGCCAACGGCGCGGGCGCCCACACCGTACGCCGCTTCCACCAGGTCAGCGCGGCGCTGTTCCGCGCCGAGCACCGCGACGCCCGCATCGGCACCGTGCTGCTCGGGGGCACCTCCGTGGCCTTCGCCGCGGGCACCGCGATCATGCTGGGGCTGGCCGCCTGGACCATGCGGTCGGGGGCGCTCACGGTCGGCACCGCCGTGCTGCTCCTGCAGTACACGATGATGGTGCGGGCGCCGTTCGAGCGGCTGATCGACCAGATCAGGCAGTACCAGGCGGCGCTGGCGGGGGTGGCCCGCATCGCGGGGCTGCTGGCCGAGCGGCCGGCGCTCACGCCCGGCACCCGGCCGCTGCCTCCCACAGGGCCGCTCGGGCTGGACCTCGACGGCGTCGGCTTCACCTACCCCGGCGACGAGGAGCAGGTGCTGTCGGGGGTGCGGGTGCGCCTCGCGCCCGGCGAGACGCTCGGGCTGGTCGGGCGGACCGGCAGCGGCAAGACCACCCTGGCCAGGCTGGTGCTGCGGCTGCACGACCCCGTGCAGGGCGTCGTCCGGGTGGGCGGTGTCGATCTGCGCGAGGCCGAGCCGCACTCCTTGCGGCGCAGGGTCGGCGTCGTGACACAGGACGTGCAGCTGTTCCGGGCCGGCGTGCGCGACAACCTCACGTTGTTCCGGCCGTCACCTGGTGACGAGCGGCTGATGGAGGTGCTCGGCGAGGTCGGGCTCGGCGCGTGGGCGGCCTCCCTGCCCGGCGGGCTCGACGCCGAGCTGCCCGAGCTGTCGGCGGGGGAGGCGCAGCTGCTCGCGTTCGCCCGGGTGTTCCTGGCCGACCCCGGGCTGGTCGTGCTGGACGAGGCGTCCAGCCGGCTCGACCCGGCCACCGAGCGGCGGGCCGAGGCGGCCGTCGCTCGGCTCCTGGAGGGCAGGACCGGGGTGATCATCGCGCACCGGCTGTCGTCGCTGGCCCGCGTGGACACGATCGCCGTGCTCGACCACGGCAAGGTCGTCGAGTACGGCCCCCGCGCCCGCCTGGCCGCCGACCCGCACAGCCGCTTCGGCCACCTCCTCGACCTGGCGGGGGTGAGCCGATGAGGCGCGACACGGCGACGGCCGCCCGGCGTGGGCGCGCGCTGGGCGATCGGGCGGGGGCGCGCCGGTGAAACCCGTGACGGCGGTGGCCACGCGGCTGGCCACGTTCGACTTCCGGCGGTTCCTCGTCGGGGCGCTGCTGTGGCTGCCGGTGCACGTGATCCCGCTGGGCGGCGGGCTCGCCCTGCAGCGGGTGTTCGATGAGATGAGCGGGCAGCGGGCGGCCGGGCCGGCGAGCGTGCTGTGGTGGTGTGCGGCGTTCGTGGGCGTCGAGGTCGTACGGGGCGTGATGATCGTCCTCGCGTGGACGTACGGCGTCTACTGGTGGACGGCGGCGGCCACGCTCCTGCGCTCGAACGTGCTGCGCTCCCTGCTGACCGCGCGCGGACCCGCCGCCGCCCGGCTGCCGCACTCCTCGGGCGAGGCCGTGGCCCGCATGCGGGACGACGTGGCCGACGCCGTGGACTTCACCGACGAGAGCGTCAGCCTGTTCGGCACCGCGGTGTTCGCCGCCGTGGCGCTGCCGATCCTGGCCTGCGTCGATCCGCTGATCACGCTGGTGCTGGTCGTCCCGATGATCGCGGCCGGCGTGCTGAGCAGGACCATGCGGCAGGTGGTCGCCCGGCTGCACGCGCGGGCCAGGCGGCTCGGCGCGGCCGTGACGGCGTACGTGGGGGAGGTGTTCGGCGGCCTGCTCGCCATCAAGACGGCGGGAGCCGAGGCCGCGGTGCTCGACCGGCTGCGCGCCCACAACCGGCGCCGCCGCGACGCCGCGGTCAAGGACCGGCTGGCGACCGACCTGCTGGGCGCCGCCACCACCGCGTCCGTCGAGCTCGGCACCGGCCTGGTGCTGCTGCTCGCCGCGCCCGCCATGCGCGGCGGCGACTTCACCGTGGGCGACCTCGCGCTGTTCACCACCTACATCGGCTGGCTCACCGCTTTCCCGAGGTCGATCGGCGTGTTCCTCTCCCGGCTGCCGCAGGCCGCGGTCGCCACCGAGCGGCTGACCAGGCTCATGGCGCCGCACGAGGACGCCGCCGATCTGGTGCGCGGCTCCGAGGTGTGGCTGCGCGGCGACCCGCCGCCCGCGCCGCAGCCGCCGCCGCACGACGACCGGCTGCGGGTGCTGGAGGCGCGCGGACTGACCGTGCGCGGCGTGCTGCACGACGTCGGCCTGCGCGTCGAGCGCGGCTCCTTCACCGTCGTCACAGGAGCGGTCGGCGCGGGTAAGACCACCCTGGTACGCGCCCTGCTCGGCCTCCTGCGGGCCGACGCGGGGGAGATCACCTGGAACGGCGTCCAGGTCCGCGATCCGGGCACGTTCCTCGTCCCCGGCCGGGTCGCGTACGCGGGCCAGGTGCCGCGCCTGTTCTCCGCGACCCTGCGCGAGAACCTGCTGCTCGGCCGCGCCGCCGGCGACGAGGACGCGCGGCGGGCCCTGGAGCTGGCCGTGTTCGACCGGGACCTGGCCGAGCTGACCCGCGGCCTCGACACGGTCGTCGGGCCGCGCGGCACCCGGCTGTCGGGCGGGCAGGCCCAGCGCGTCACCGCCGCCCGCGCCCTCGTCCGCGACCCCGACCTGCTGGTGGTGGACGACCTGTCGTCCGCGCTCGACGTCGAGACCGAGCGGCTGCTGTGGGAGCGGATCGCCGGGCGCGGCCCGGAGACCGTGCTGGTCGTCTCGCACCGGCAGGCCGCGCTCGAACGCGCCGACCAGGTGATCGTCCTCGACCGGGGCCGCGTCGCCGGGCGGGGACGGCTGGCCGGCCTGCTGGAGAGCTGCCCGGAGATGCGCCGGCTGTGGCACGCCGAACTGGTGGCCGAGGCGGAGGAACGCGCGGACCTCGGCTTCGCCGAGGGCGGGGAGCCCGGGAACGTCGGCGGCGACCGGAGCCGTGGCCAGGCACGTGGCCAGGCACGTGGCGAGGCACGTGGAAAGGCTCGGCGGGACGAAGGGTGTGGAACGGAAGGCACCATAGAAGGGTGATATCGAGCACCACGAAGGTGGCGGAGCTGGCCGGGCTCGTCGCCCGGGGCGGGGTGGCCGTGCTCAGCGGGGCCGGACTGTCCACCGAGTCCGGCATCCCCGACTACCGGGGTCCGACAGGGCGGTCCAGGCGGGCCGAGCCGATGACGTACCAGAAGTTCGTCGGCAGCGCGCGGGCCCGGCAGCGTTACTGGGCGCGCAGCCACGTCGGGTGGCGGCACATCGGCGCGGCCCGACCCAACGCGGGGCACCGCGCGGTCGCCGCGCTGGAGCGGCGCGGCCTGCTGGCCGGCATCGTCACCCAGAACGTCGACGGCCTACACCAGGCGGCGGGCGCCCGCCAGGTGATCGAGCTGCACGGCGGGCTCGACCGCGTGGTCTGCCTGTCGTGCCGCGAGCGCACCCCGCGCGTCGAGCTGGAGCGCCGGCTGCGGGAGGCGAACCCGGGCTGGGAGGAGGCGGGCGCGGCTATCAACCCCGACGGCGACGCGGCGCTCACCGACGCGCAGATCGCCGGGTTCAACCTGGTCGACTGCACGGGGTGCGGCGGGGTGCTCAAGCCGGACGTGGTGTTCTTCGGCGAGAACGTGCCGAAGCCGCGGGTGGACGAGTGCTTCGCGGTGGTGGGCGGGGCGCGGGCGCTGCTCGTGCTCGGGTCGTCGCTGGCGATCAAGTCGGGGCTGCGCTTCGTCACCAGGGCGGCGGAGCTCGGCATCCCCATCGCCATCGTCAACCAGGGCCCGACCGGCGGTGACGGCGACGCCTCGCTCACGCTTGACGCGCCGCTCGGGCCGACGTTGACCGACCTCACGGCCCTGCTCGGGGCAGAATAGACCCATGCCTCCTCGTACGTGTCTCTGCGGCCTGCCCGCCTCCTACCAGGACTGCTGCGGCAGGCTGCACCGGGGTGAGGTGGCGGCCGCCACCGCCGAGCAGCTCATGCGCTCCCGCTTCAGTGCCTTCGGCGTGGGCGACGAGGCGTACCTGCTGCGCACCTGGCACCCATCCGACCGGCCGCAGCGCGCCGGCATCGACCGGCGGGTCAAGTGGGTGCGGCTGGAGGTGCTGGAGACCACCGGCGGCAGCGTCGTGCACACCGAGGGCACCGTCCGCTTCCGCGCCCACTACCTGGAGCGGGGGCGGCCGGGCGAGATGGAGGAGCACAGCCGCTTCGTCCGCCTGGACGGCCGCTGGGTCTACGCCGGCGTCGTCTGACCGTTCCCCTAGGCGGACTCGCGGATGACCAGTTCGGTGGGGAGGACCACCGGGTCGACGTGGCCGGCGCCGTCGATGAGGGCCAGCAGCAGGCGGAGCGTCTCCTGGGCCATCTCCGCCAGCGGCTGGCGGATGGTGGTCAGCGGCGGATGGGTCGAGACGGCCACCGAGGAGTCGTCGAAGCCGCCCACCGCGACGTCGTCGGGCACCCGGCGGCCGGCCGCGCGCAGCGCCGCGAGCGCGCCCGCCGCCATCAGGTCGGAGGCCACGAACACGGCGTCGATGTCGGGGGTGCGCTCCAGCAGCTCGGTCATGGCCCGCTCGCCGCTGGCCTGGGTCCAGTCGCCGTGGGCGATGAGCCGTGTGGTGGCCTTGCGGCCGAGCACGTCGGCGAAGCCCTCGAGCCGCTGGATGCCGCCCGGCGTGTCCATCGGCCCGGTGATCATGGCGATGCGCTTGCGGCCGAGGCCGACGAAGTATTCGGTCATCTGGCGGGCGCCGAGCCGGTCGTCGGCGGCGGCGTACGGGATGACGGTCTCGCGCCCGATGACCGGCCCGCACGAGACGGCGGGCGGGCCGGTGCGCAGCGCGTCGAGCAGCGGGTCGCCGGCGTGCGTCGAGACCAGCAGCACCCCGTCGGCGTGGCCGCCGCGCACGTAGCGCACCACCCGCTCGCGGTCGCCCTCGTCGCCGGCCAGCATCATCACCAGCGACAGGTCGCGCTCGGCCAGCATGCGGATGGCGACCCTGATGAGCGTGCTGTAGTTGGGGTCCTCGAACAGCTTCTCGTGCGGCTCCGACAGCACCATGACGACCGACCCCGTACGCTGCGTGACCAGGCTGCGGGCGGCCCTGTTGACGACGTAGCCGGTCTCGGAGATGGCCCGTTCGATGGCCACGCGCGCCGCCGGGCTCACGTATTTGTCCCCGTTGAGCAGGCGGGAGACCGTGCCGCGGGAGACTCCCGCGGCGGCGGCGACGTCGTGGATCGTAGGGCGTTTCATTTCACGGCTCCGGAGGACAGGTCGGTCTTCCAGTATCGCTGCATGGTGAGGAAGAGCGCGATCAGCGGCAGGATCGACAGGAACGCGCCCGTGAGGATCAGGTTGTAGAGGGCGGGCTGGTTGGCGCCGGCCGCGAGCAGCGTGTAGAGGCCCACCGTGAGCGGGAACTTGCCGTCGTCGCCGAGCATGATGAACGGCAGCAGGAAGTTGTTCCAGATCGCGACGAACTGGAACAGGAAGATCGTCACCATGCCGGGCACCATGAGCGGCAGCGCCACCCGCCGCATCAGCAGCCACTCGCCGGCCCCGTCGATGCGGCCGGCCTCCAGCAGCGAGTCGGGCACGGACGCGGTGGCGTAGACACGGGCCAGGTAGATGCCGTACGGGTTGAGGATCTGCGGCAGCAGCACCGCCCAGTGGCTGTCGGCCAGCCCGACCTTGGAGAAGAGCAGATACTGCGGCACCGCCAGCACCACGCTGGGCACGAGGATGCCGCCGATCAGCAGGTTGAAGATGAGGGTCCGGCCGGGAAAGCGGTATTTCGCCAGCGCGTACCCGGAGACGGCCGAGACGGCGGTGGACAGCAGCGCGCCGCCGCCCGCGTAGAGCAGCGTGTTGGCGGCCCACAGCCAGAACACGCCGTCGCGGTAGGCGAACAGCTCGCCCACGTTGTCGAGGAAGCCGGTGCCGAAGGACAGCGTGGAGGTGCTGAACAGCTCGCCCGGCGACTTGGTGGCCGCGATCAGCACCCACACCACGGGGAACAGGCAGTAGAGCGCGCCGACCAGCAGCAGCGCCGTCGGCACCAGCCCTGCTGCGCGGCCGGTACGCGGGCGGCGGTGCGAGACGGTGAGCGGAGCCATCAGCCCTCCCCGAAGGCGCGGTCGCGGACCACGCGCAGGAACCCGAAGGACAGCACGAGCGCGATCGCCGCGATGACGATCGAGGTGGCGGCGGCGGAGTACAGGTCGCCGGTGACGAACGCGTCGCGGTAGACCTTCATCAGCGGGCTCCACGTGGAGCTGATGGTGTTGGTCAGCGGGCGCAGCGCGGTCGGCTCGGTGAACACCTGGACGGTCGCGATGATCGAGAACACCGTGGTCAGGATGATCGCCGGGGTCAGCATGGGGATCTTCACTCGGATCGCGATCTGCAGCTCGGACGCGCCGTCGAGGCGGGCGGCCTCGTACAGGTCGCGGGGGATGGCGCGCAGCGTGGTGTAGAGGGCCAGCATGTTGAAGCCGGTGCCGCCCCACACCGCCACGTTCGCCATCGAGTACGTCACGGTCGTGGCGCTCAGGAAGTCCACGTCGAGGACGTCGCGGATCGGGCTGAGCGAGGGCAGGTAGAGGAAGCCCCACAGCAGCGTCGCGGCCACGCCCGGCACCGCGTACGGCAGGAAGATCGCGATGCGGGAGAAGCGGGCGAGCCGCACCCGCGCCGAGTCCAGCAGCAGCGCGAACAGCAGGGCCAGCCCCAGCATCACGACCAGCACCAGCGTGCCGTAGCCGAGCACGCGCAGCCACCCGGCCCACAGCTCGGCGTCGGCGAGGGCGGCGGCGAAGTTCTCGAACCCGGCGTACACCTCCCTGCGCGCCCCTTTGCCCAGCCCGAGCCCTGACACGCGGGTCCTGTGCAGGGCCAGGTAGACGGTGTAGCCGATCGGCACCGCGAGGAACAGCGTGAACAGCACCATCGCGGGGGCCAGGAACAGGTACGGCCACGGTCCCCGCTCGGGCCGCCTCATGGAAGGGCGAGTCATGACGCGAGCTGGAAGCCGGCCTTGCGCATGTCGGCGACCGTGGCCTCCGACATGCCGCGTACGGCGTCGGCGAACGGACTGCCGTTCTGCAGCGCCTTGCCGAAGCCGTCCCTGAACGCGTTGTACGCCACGCCCACGTTCGGCCCGAAGGTGAATCCGCGCGCCCCGGCGGAGACGGCGGCGGCCTGCTGCCAGAAGTCGGGCTGGTTGGAGAAGTAGCCGGGGGCGTCACCCAGCGCCGACTGGGCCTTGGTGGCGGCCGGATAGATGGCGGCCTCCTTGACCAGCAGGCCGATGGCCTCGGGGTCGGTGTTGAGCCAGGTGGCGAAGCGGGCGGCGGCCGCCTTGTGCGGCGACTTGGCCGCCACGGCGGTGGACGAGCCGCCCCAGAAGCCGCTGAAGCTCTCGCCGGCGTTCCACTGCGGCAGCGGCGCGACGGCCCACTTGCCCTTGCCCTTGGGCGCGTTGCTGGACAGCACGCCGGGCGCCCACACGGCCGACGGCCAGGTGAGCAGCCTGCCGTCGTTGAGCGCCTTGTTCCACTCGGGGGTGAAGTACGGCATGTCGTCGATGACGCCCTCCTTCACCAGGCCGCCCCAGTAGTCGGCGACCTTGGTGGTGGCCTCGTCGGCGATGTTCACCTTCCATGACTCGCCGCTGATCGACCACCACTGCGCGCCCGCCTGCTGCGCCAGACCTGTGAACGCTCCCGGATCGTTGCTGGAGAACGTGCCGAGGTACGCCTTCTGATCCTTCTTCCTGACCGTGCGGGCCGCCTCGCCGTACTCCTGCCAGGTCTTGGGCACCTCGATGCCGTACTCGTCGAAGAGGTCCTTGCGGTAGAAGAGCATCATCGGGCCGCTGTCCTGCGGGATGCCGTAGACCGCGTCGGTGCCGAGCGTCACCAGGCCCCACAGCCCGTCGGTGAACTCGCCCTTGATCGCCGCGGTCTCCGCCTTGAGGTCGGCCACCGCGTCGGCGGCGATGAACGACGGCAGGTGCTGGTACTCGGCCTGCACCACGTCCGGCGGGTTGCCGGCCTTGGCCGCCGTGAGGAACTTGGCCGCCGCGTCGTCGCCGCCCGCCTGCTTGCTGACCGTCACCTGGATGTCCGGGTTGGCGGCGTTCCAGACCTCGACGATCTTGTCCATGTTGGGGGCCCAGGTCCAGTACGTGAGCTTGACGGGCCCCTGGGCGGCGGTCGCCTGGCTCCGCGCCGCCCCGGGCGCTTCGGCGGGCTCGCCGGACGCGCAGCTCGCGAGTGTGGCCGTGAGTGCGACGGCCAGTGCTGCTCCAAGGCGGTGGGCGCGCATGCGTACCTCCAGAGGGTTCTGTGAACGTGCACAGAGTGGAACAGCCCGGAAATAGGCGTCAAGGGGTTGTTACATTCTCGTTGCGTGCCTGGAAATATTGGGCCCCCTAGGTGACTGTTCTTTCCTGGGCCGAGTGAGCTTTACTGTGCACGTTCACACAAAAGTCTGCGGGGGGAACGGATGTATCCGGAGCGTCCAGCCGGGGTCGCCTTCGGCGGCGACTACAACCCGGAGCAGTGGCCGCGCGAGGTGCTGGAGGAGGACGTGGCGCTCATGCGCGAGGCCGGGGTCACCCTGGTCAGCCTGGGCATGTTCTCGTGGGCGCTGATGGAGCCCGAGGAGGGGCGCTTCACGTTCGGCTGGCTCGACGAGATCATCGACCGGCTGCACGCGGCCGGCGTCGCGGTCGATCTGGCCACCCCGACCGCCGCGCCGCCCGCCTGGTTCGTCGCCCGCCACCCCGACGTGCTGCCGGTCAGCAGGGAGGGCGTGCGGATCGGGTTCGGCGGGCGGCAGAGCGCCTGCTCCAGCGCCCCCGCCTTCCGCGCGGCCACCGCCCGGCTGGTGCGCGCGCTGGGCGAGCACTACCGCGACCACCCCGCCGTGGTCATGTGGCACGTGCACAACGAGTACGGCGCCCCGCTCGGCGAGTGCTACTGCGAGCACAGCGTGGCCGCCTGGCGGGAGTGGCTGCGGCACACCTACCGCGACCTCGCCACGCTCAACGACGCCTGGGGCACCACGTTCTGGGGCCAGACCTACACCGACTGGTCGCAGATCGACGCGCCCCGCGCCAACCACACGTCGGTCAACCCGGCCCAGCGCCTCGACTACGCCCGCTTCAGCGACGGCGAGCACCGCGCGCACTACGCGCTGCAGCGCGACATCCTGCGCGAGGTGACCCCGCACCTGCCGGTCACCACCAACTTCGCCGGCACCGTCAACTGCAAGTCCACCGACCTGTGGCAGTGGGCCCGCGAGCTCGACGTCGTCGCCAACGACCACTATCTGCAGGCCGAGCGGCCCGACAACCACATCGACCTCGCCATGTCGGCCGACCTCGCCCGGTCCGTGGCGGGCGGTGAGCCGTGGATGCTCATGGAGCACTCGGCGGGCGCGGTCAACTGGCAGCCGCGCAACCTCGCCAAGCGGCCCGGCGAGATGCGCCGCAACAGCCTCGCGCACGTGGCGCGCGGCTCCGACAGCGTGCTGTTCTTCCAGTTCAGGGCCTCGCGGTTCGGGGCCGAGAAGTTCCACTCCGGGATGGTGCCGCACGCCGGGACCGACTCAGAGCAGTGGCGCGAGGTGGTGCGGCTGGGCTCCGACCTGCGGCGGCTGGCCGGGGTGCGGGGGAGCCGGGTGCGGGCCGAGGTGGCGCTGGTGTGGGACTGGGAGTCGTACTGGGCGCTGGAGCTGGACTGGCGGCCTTCGGTCGACCTGGGGTTCAGGGAGCGGATGGACGCCTTCTACGAGGCGTTGTGGCGGGAGCACGTCACGGTGGACTTCGCCCACCCTTCCGCCGATATTTCGGGATACCGGGTGGTGGTGGCGCCCAGCTCGTACCTGCTGACCGAAGCCTCCGCCAAGAACCTCCACCGGTACGTGGAGTCCGGCGGGAACCTGCTCGTGTCGTACTTCTCCGGCATCGTGGACGAGCACGACACCATCCACCCCGGCGCCCACCCCGGGGCGCTGCGCGAGCTGCTCGGCCTGTCGGTCGAGGAGTTCCACCCGCTGCGCGAACACGAGACGGTGAGGCTCATCGACGGCCTCGCCGAGGAGGACGCGCGCGTCTGGTCGGAGCGGGTGCGCCTGGCGGGGGCCAGGGCCGTGCGGCGCTTCGGCGCGGGGCCCGACGCTGGACATCCCGCCTTCACCCGCCACGACCTCGGCGCCGGCACCGCCTGGTACCTCGCGACGGCCCCCGTCACCGGCCTGCCCGGCCTGCTCGGCCAGGTGCTGGACCACGCCGGGGTGACCCGGCCGCGCGGCCTGCCCGACACGCTCGAACTCGTGCGCAGGGGCCGCCACCTGTTCCTGATCAACCACGGCGACCGGCCCGTGACGGTCGAGGGGGTGAGCGGCGTGAGCGTGTTCGACGGCGTACGGCACGACGGGCCGGTCACCGTCGCGGCCGGGGCGGTCACCGTCATCGAAGAAACCCAGGAAACCCAGGAAACCCAGGAAGCCCTGGAAGCCAGGGAAACCCCGAACCCCAGGAGACCGTGATGAGACGCATCCTCACCGCCCTGCTGTTACTCGGCGCCCTCGTCGTCGCCCAGCCCGCCCACGCCGCGAAGGGCCCGGGACGACCGGCGATCAGGGGCGCGGACGTCTCCAGCCTGGCCAAGTCGGAGGCGCTCGGCGGCGTCTACCGCGACGCGAGCGGGCGGGCCGGCGACGCGCTGCGCATCCTCGCGCAGGGCGGGCTCAACTCCATCCGGCTGAAGGTCTGGGTGAACCCGGCCGACGGCTACAACACCAAGACGCAGGTGCTCGCCGTCGCCAGGCGCGCCAAGGCGCTCGGCATGAGCCTGCTCGTCGACTTCCACTACTCCGACAGCTGGGCCGACCCCGGCAAGCAGGTCAAGCCCGCCGCCTGGCAGTCGCTCTCGTTCGAGCAGCTGAAGCAGGCGGTGTACGCCCACACCTACGACGTGCTCGACGCCCTTCGCCGCCAGGGCACCACGGCCGACCTGGTGCAGGTCGGCAACGAGATCAACGGCGGCCTGCTGTGGCCCGACGGCTCCAACTCCAGCTGGCCGAACACCGCCGCCCTGCTGAACGCCGGCTACGACGCCGTCAAGGCGGTCTCGGGCAGCACGAAGGTCGTGCTGCACCTGGCCGACGGCGGCGACAACGGCCTCTACCGCTGGTGGTTCGACAACGCCGACGCGCACGGCATCCGCTACGACGTGATCGGGCTGTCGTACTACGCCTACTGGCACGGCACGCTGGACGCCTTCCGGGCCAACATCAACGACGTCGCCACCCGGTACGCCAAGCCGGTGCTGGTCGTCGAGACCGCGTACCCGTTCACGACGGCCGACGCCGACGGCTGGCCCAACATCATCACGGCCGCCGAGCCGTACCCCGGCTACCGGGCCACGCCGCAGGGCCAGTCGGCGATGCTGGCGAAGGTCGCCGAGATCGTGCGGAACGTCCCGAACGGCCGCGGGCTCGGCCTCTACACCTGGGAGGCCACCTGGACCGGCGTGCGCGGCAACGGCTGGGATCCGGCCGACCCGTCGTCCGGCAACGGCTGGGAGAACCAGGCGCTGTTCGACTACGCGGGCCGCGCGCTCCCGGCCTTGACGGCGCTCGGCCGCGGCTGACCGCACGGGGCCGGGCGGGTCCGGGCGGGCCGGGCCGGGCCAGGCCGGGCGGGGTCCGCGGCCTCCGGGATGGGCATGATGAAGCGCATGACGATCTCAGCAGACGAGCTGCTCACCACGACCCGCAGCGTCCGCAGGCGCCTCGACCTCACCCGTGAGGTCCCGCTCGACCTGGTCAAGGAGTGCCTGGAGATCGCGCTCCAGGCGCCCACCGGGAGCAACGCGCAGGGCTGGCACTGGGTGGTGGTCACCGACGAGGACAAGCGCAAGACCATCGGCGACTACTACGGGCGCTCGTTCCGCCGCTACTACGAGTCGAGTGCCTCGGCTGGGCGGCTGTACGAGGACGACCCGGCCAGGGCGGCCACCCAGCAGCGGGTCTCGGCCAGCGCGGCCTACCTGGCCGAGCACATGGGCGAGGTGCCGGTGCTGGTGCTGGGCTGCCTGACCGTGCCGGCCCTGCCCCAGGGCAACCAGGCCGGGCTGTGGGGCTCGCTGCTGCCCGCGGCCTGGAGCTACATGCTGGCCGCCCGCGCCCGCGGCCTGGGCACCGCGTGGACGTCGCTGCACCTGGCGTACGAGGCCGAGATCGCCGAGCTGCTCGGCATCCCGGGCGACGTGCGCCAGGGCGTGCTGATCCCGACCGCGTACTACACGGGGGAGACGTTCGGGCGGGCGAAGCGCCAGCCGCTGGACGAGGTGCTACACACCGACCAATGGTGACCATTCACCGCAAACGCGATATTTCCCGGATTGCCGGTCCATGCCGGGTGCTCCACCTTAGGATCATCGCCGTACCCCCCTTGACGATCATCCACGAGGAGCCGACAGTGCCCGAGAGCGAGCGGGAAAGCGCGCCCAGCGGGATCGACACCAGCAAGCCCAGCGTCGCCCGCGTCTACGACTACATGCTCGGCGGCAAGGACAACTACGAGATCGACCGCCAGGTGGCCGCCGCCGCGCTGCGGGTCGCGCCCGACGCGCCGCAGGCGGCGATGGCCAACCGGGAGTTCCTGCGGCGCACCGTGCGCTACCTCGCCGCCGAGGCCGGTCTCCGCCAGTTCCTGGACATCGGCTCCGGCCTGCCCACCCAGGGCAACGTGCACGAGGTGGCCCAGTCGGTGACGCCGGGAGCCCACGTCGTGTACGTCGACCACGACCCCATCGTGCTCGCCCACGGCCGCGCGCTGCTGGCCGTGGACGAGACCACCACGATCGTGGACGCCGACGCCCGCGAGCCGGAGAAGGTGATGGACGACCCGAGGACGCAGGCCCTCATCGACTTCTCCGAGCCGGTCGGGCTGCTGCTCTTCGCCATCCTCCACCACCTCAAGGACGAGGAGAACCCCGGAGGCGTCGCCGCCCGCTACATCAGCAGGCTCGCCCCCGGCAGCCACGTGGTGATCTCCCACTTCCACAATCCGGGCGCGGCGCTGCCCGAGGTGTCGGAGCAGGCGAGCAGCGCCGAGAAGATCTTCAACGAGAACCTCGGCACCGGCCGCTGGCGTACCAGGGACGAGATCCTCGCCTACTTCGACGGGCTGGAGCTGGTGGAGCCCGGCCTGGTGCCGCTGCCCGAGTGGCGCCCGGAGACCGGGGACCACCAGGCGACGCCGGGGATCACGTACCACACCTTCGTCGGCGGCGTGGCACGCAAGCCCTGAGCCTCCCGGACGTCAGCCGACCGGCAGCTTGCCGGAGGTGACCACGTCGCGGTACCAGTGGGCGCTGTCCTTCCAGGTGCGCTCCATCGTCTCGCGGTCCACCCGGACGATGCCGAACCGCTTGGCGTAGCCGTGCGCCCACTCGAAGTTGTCCATGAGCGACCACACGAAGTAGCCGCGCACGTCCGCGCCCTGCGCGATGGCCTCGCTGACCGCCGTCAGGTGGCGGTGCAGGTAGTCGACGCGGTCCTGGTCGCGGACGCGCCCGTCGGGGGAGACCGGGTCGGGGAAGGCCGCGCCGTTCTCCGTGATCATGGTGGGCAGGTCCGGGTAGTCGCGGTGCAGGCGCAGCAGCAGCTCGGTCAGGCCGGTCTCGTCGATGTTCCAGCCCATCTCCGTGTACGGGCCCGGCTGACGGACGAACTCCACGCTCTCGCAGGCGATCCACGGCGAGGCGGCGCCGTCCTGGTGGCCGTCGGCGGTCTCCTTGGGGCCGCTGCCGTCCCAGTGGCGTACCAGCGTGGGGTTGTAGTAGTTGACGCCGAGCACGTCGAGCGGCTGGCAGGCGGTGGCCTCGTCGCCGTCGCGCACGAACGACCAGTCGGTCACCCCGGCGGTGTCGGCGAGCAGGTCGGCCGGGTAGGCGCCCTCCAGCATCGGGCCGAGGAAGGCCCGGTTGGCCAGGGCGTCCGCACGGCGCACCGCGTCGGCGTCGGCCTCCGACACGCCGCGGACGTGGTGCAGGTTGAGCGTGACCGACATCTGCGCGTCCTTGGCCGCGGTCGAGCGCAGCGCCTGCACGGCCAGGCCGTGGCCGAGGTTGAGGTGGTGCACGGCGGCCAGCGCGGCGGCCGGCTCGGTGCGCGCCGGGGCGTGCACGCCGGAGGCGTAGCCGAGGTAGGCCGAGCACCACGGCTCGTTCAGCGTGATCCAGGTGTGCACGCGGTCGCCGAGCGCCTCGCCCATGAGCCTGGCGTACTCGCCGAAGCGCTCCGCGGTGTCGCGGTGCGGCCAGCCGCCCGCGTCCTCCAGCTCCTGCGGCAGGTCCCAGTGGTAGAGGGTGGCGACCGGCGCGATGCCCCTGCTCAGCAGGCCGTCCACGAGCCGCTGGTAGAAGTCGAGCCCGGCGGCGTTGACCGGGCCGGTCCCGCCGGGCTGCACGCGCGGCCAGGAGATGGAGAAGCGGTAGGCGCCGACGCGCAGCGCGGCCAGCAGGTCGAGGTCCTCCTCCAGGCGGTGGTAGTGGTCGCAGGCCACGTCGCCGGTGTCGCCGCCCGCCACCAGGCCGGGCGTGTGGGAGAAGGTGTCCCAGATGGACGGGCCGCGGCCGTCCTCGTTCCAGGCTCCTTCGACCTGGTAGGCGGCCGTGGCGGTGCCCCACACAAAGTTGTCGGGAAAGACGGTCATGTCACTCCTTGGGGTATTTAATGGTGAATTCAGGGTGAAAGTCAGGCAGTAACCAGGGCGGCGACCTCGCGCGGCGCCAGCGTGATCGCGCCCTCGGCGGGCGCGCCGGTCAGGAGGTCGTCGGCGCGGCCCGGCAGCTCCACCCGTACCTCCCGCGTCCCGTGGTTGAGCACGAACAGCACCTCGCCGCGGCGCACCGCCTCCACGCCGGGCGGCAGATCGGGCAGCTCGCCCGCCACGCCCGCGTCGGCCAGCACGCGCTCGGCCAGCGTCCCCAGGGCGGCCGGCTCGGGCATGGTGCCGACGTACCAGGCCAGGCCGTCGCCGTGCCGGTGCCGGGTGATCGCGGGGTGCCCGGCCAGGTCGCCGTCGGCGAACTCGGCCACCACCTCGGCGTCCTCGGCGGCCAGCAGCTCGGTCCACGTGTCGGCGGCGAACCCGTCCTCGCCGCCGCCCCACCTGCACCGTACGGGCCCGCCCACGGGCAGCCACTCCTCGCCGGAGACGCCCAGCACCTCGCGCAGCGGCGCGGGGAAGCGCCCGGTGCGCACGTGCGAGCGCGGGTCCACGATCCCCGAGAACGGTCCCACCACGAGCACTCCGCCGCTTCGCGCGTACGCGTCCAGCCAGGCCGCCTGCTCGTCGCTGACGAGGAACAGGTTCGGCACCACGACCAGCGCGTAGCCGTCCAGGTCCGCGCCGGGCGGCACCACGTCCACGGCGACGCCGCGCTCGAAGAACGGCACGTAGTAGTTGAGGAGCTGCTCGTCGGCGTTCAGCCGGTCGCTGGGCCGCCCGCGATCCTCCAGCGCCCACCAGCTGTCCCAGCCGAACACCATCGCCACCCGCGCCGGCACCTCGGTGCCCGCCACCCGGGAGAGCCCGCGCAGCTCCTGACCGTGCGCGCGCACGGCGGCGTGCAGCCGCGTCTCAGGACCGGCGTGCGGCACCATCGCCGCGTGGAAGCGCTCGGCGCCGAAGCGGGAGGCCCGCCACTGGAAGTAGCACAGCCCGTCCGCGCCGCGCGCGAGCGCCTGCAGCGACTCCAGGCGGAACTGCCCCGGCGGCTTGGGCAGGTTGTGCGGCCGCCAGTTGACGGCGTTGGTGGCCTGCTCCATCAGCAGCCACGGCCGGCCCTTGGCCAGGCCGCGCATCAGGTCGTGGGTGAGCGCCGTCCGCGCCGGGGTGAGCGGGTCGCCCGGGTCGGGGTAGCAGTCGTTGGCGACCACGTCCTCCTCCGCGGCCCAGGCCCAGGCGTCGACCGGCTTGAAGAAGCCCATGAAGTTCGTGGTGACCGGCACCTCGGGGGTGCGGGCGCGCAGCACGTCCCGCTGGGCGCGGAAGTGCGCGAGCATCTGGTCGTTGCAGAAGCGCCGCCAGTCGAGCCGCTGGCCCGGATTGATGATGTACGGGGCGGTGCGCGGCGGCAGGACCTCCTCCCAGTCGCCGTAGCCCTGGCTCCAGAACGTCGTGCCCCACGCCTCGTTGAGCGTCTCCAGGTCGCCGTGCCGCTCGCGCAGCCAGCGGCGGAACGCGGCGGCCGACTCGTCGCAGTGGCAGAACTGGCCGTACTCGTTGCCCACGTGCCACATCGCCAGCGCGGGATGGCCGGCGTAGCGGTCGGCGAGGGCGGTCACGATGTCGAGGGAGCGCTCCCAATAAACGGACGAAGAAGGACAGAACTGGTTGCGCGCGCCGTACCAGAGCGTGGTGCCCGACTCGTCCACCGGTAGCGTCTCCGGCCAGCGGTGGCCCAGCCAGGGCGGCGGCGAGGCCGTCGGCGTGGCCAGGTCGACGGCGATGTCGTGCCCGGCCATCAGGCCGAGCAGCCGGTCCAGCCAGCCGAAGTCGTGCTTGCCCGGCTCCGGCTCCAGCCGCGCCCAGCTGAACACGCCGACCGTGACCAGGTTGACCCCGGCCTCGCGCATCAGCGCGGCGTCCTGTGCCCACACCTCCTCCGGCCACTGCTCGGGGTTGTAGTCCCCGCCGAACAGCAGTCCCCTCGTCTGCGTGAGGGTGTGCATTCCGAGCTTCACGAAGCGGCTCCCGTACGTGGTGGTGCTGAACTGTCGCCGGTCACCAGCCGGCAGGGCACCAGCCGCTGCCGGGGCGGCCCGCCGCCGCCCAACCGGTCGATGAGCATGCGGGCACCCAGCCTGCCCAGCTCCGCGCTGGGCGGTTCGAGCGTGGTCAGCCTGGGGTGGAACATCTCCGCGACCCGCGCGGACGACAGCACGAGCAGCAGCGTCAGGTCGTCGGGAACGCGCAGGCCGCGCCGCGCCGCGGCGGCCAGCACGCCGGCCGCCGCGCGGTCGTCCATCACGGCCAGCGCGGTCACGTCGGGGCGGGCGTCGAGCAGGGCGTCCAGCGCCCGCGTGCCCTCCTCGGGCGAGCCCGCGTGGCCGCCGTCCACGTACGCCAGACCCGCCTCGCGGGCGGCGGCGGCCAGCGCGGCCGAGGCGCGGACGGCGGGGCCGTACCCGGCCGCGAACGCGGCGGCGGGCAGGGTGACGAAGGCCAGCACCCGGTCACCGTGTGGTCGTCGGTGGCCTCGATCTCCTCGATGCCGGTGAGCAGCGGGGTCAGCGAGCCC